>JAAVHP010000010.1 GCA_014799665.1 Clostridiales bacterium | reverse complement strand
GTGAACGAAAAGTTTTGTAAATCAAACGCAAACGCAACCCGTGTAAAGTTTTCTTGTTTACTTCTTTTTCAAAAGAAGTAAGGAAAAAGACCTAAAACGTTTGATTATTTATGCGGTTTGAGTTATACTATATACAACGAGCAAACGTATCGGGGGATAGTACGGGTGTTCAACCCCAATAGGAACACTTGATAGCGGGCTGTTTTTGGCTCTATCTGCGTTAAACTCACTCGTAGTAGCCCGCTACAACTTCGCTCGTTTGCCTTGATATAGCCTAAAAACAGCCTCGCTTCAAGCGCGTAGCGTTTTTACTAGGCAAATCGCGAGGATATACGTACGAAACGGAGCGCAGTCGTACCCTCAGCGGTACGACAAACGACGCTTCGCGTGTATAGACCGCGATTTGCCAGTAAAAATATTTCGACTGGGGTTGAACACCCGTAAGACAACGCTTCGTTACATACTAAATTTGCGGCTTTCTAAGGACGTGCGGCATGGATGAGATAAGAGACAAGAACGGCAAGACCGAGCAAGAGTTTTTGCGCGATTATGACGTTACGCAATATTTCCGCCCGTCTGTGACGGTGGATGTTGTGCTCTATAAAAAAATCCGCGACGGACTGCGCATACTATTCGTCAAGCGCGGCGGGCATCCGTTCATTGGCAAGTACGCGTTCCCCGGCGGGTTCGTCGACGAGGGCGAGCCGTGCGAGACCGCGGCTGCGCGCGAGCTCTTGGAAGAAACGCACGTAAGCGGTATTCCGTTCTGTCAGCTAGTAACGGTATCGACGCCGAACCGCGATCCGCGCTGGCGGAATATAACGGTAGTGTACGCAGCCGAGCTCGACCGCGATATAACGGCGGTAGCCGGCGACGACGCGGCGGCTGCCGAGTGGTTCGATATTCATTGCGCGGCGGACGGCACGCTTAGCTTCCGCGACGACGGCAAGAGCTTTACGGTAAAGCTCGACGTAAAGCGCGACGCGTTCGGCGATATCGACTTGAACAATACGCGCATAACGGAGCGCGGCGCGGTCGCGTTCGATCACGCAAAGGTCGTATACTATTTGTACAACAAAATTTTCGGGCAAGGTTGAGAGGTTGGGAGTTTATGAGAATTAATTTGGTAGCAACGGGCGGCACGATAGGCAGTCGTTACGAGAACGGCGAGCTCGTTATCTCCGACGACGCGACCGCACAGATCGCATCGGTTATCGGCGCGAGCAAGGTGTTCGGCGAGTTCAAGATCCACAGCGCGAGCGTTGGGTTCGCTGCGCTTAATATGCTGCGCCAGTCGATAGAGCGCGCGCTCGAAGATAAGCCCGACGGCGTTATCGTAACGCACGGCACGGATACGCTCGCGTTCTCGTCCGCGTACCTTTCGTACGCGTTCAGCGCGACGCGTGTGCCCATCGTTATGTGCGCCGCCGATAAGCCCTTGACCGACGACGACAGCAACGGGTTCGCCGTGCTCAACGCCGCCAAAAGCTTTATCGCGCCCGGCAAGCGCAGCGGCGTATTCGTGCTGTACAAGAACCCCGGCGAGGTCGTGCGCATCCACCACGGCGCGCGCGTCATTCCCGCGCATATGCACGAGGATTTCTATTTCTCGATCGGCGGCGTGAATACGTTCGAAAACACCGGACTCATGCGCGGCATGGACTTCGACCTCGTCGACAGCAAGGTTCTGTGCGTGTTCCCGTACGTGGGTATGGACTATTCCACGTTCGATATGCAGGGCTGTAAAGCGGTCGTGCACATGGGCTATCACTCGGGTCGAATCCATATCGACGAGTTCAACAAGTTCGCGCGCGCGCACAAGAATATTCCCATGTTCCTCATTACCGGCGCGAAGAAGTACGATCCCGCACTGTTCGCCGACAACGTTACGCTTTGCCCGAGCATTACCCAGACCGCGCTGTATATCAAGCTCCTTATAGGCATTAAGAACAACGTTAAGGACTTGACGGGGTGGGTGTTGAAAAACGCGTGCGGGGAAATAGTATAAAGCCGTATTCATCGCGAAATAGTGCGTCAGCCGTCGCGCCGCCCTCGGTCATGTAGGTGGGTCTACACTCCCGTCGGTCGGCGCTCGGACTTCCTTCTCTTTCGCGCGACTACGACTTTATACGCTTGTTCGGTGATTGACCCTTGATATATTCTTTTCGACAAATTACTATCAAAATATTGTTTTTACAAACATTTTGTGCTAATATAATTATACAAAACGAAAAACAAGGAAGGTGAAAAAGTGGAACGTAAAGCAGGGGTGCTGATGCACATTTCGTCGTTGCCCAACAGCCGAGGAATCGGGTCGATGGGCAAGTCCGCTTACGAATTCGTTGATTTTATGGAGAGCGCGGGGCTGTCGCTGTGGCAGGTCTTGCCGCTCTGTCCCACGTCGTACGGTGATTCGCCGTACCAGTCGCCCAGCGCGATCGCGGGCAATCCGTACTTTATCGATCTCGACACGCTCGTCGAGGAAAAGCTGTTAAAGCCCGAGGAGCTTAAAGAATACCCGATCGCCGACGTCGATTACGCCGCCGTGTACTTCGAGCGGTTCGACACGCTTAAAAAGGCGTTCAAGCGGTTTATCAAAAAGCCCGCTAGGGACTATCAGGCGTTCAAGGCCGAGAATGCGTTCTGGCTCGACGATTACGCGCTGTTCATGGCGCTCAAAGAAGCCAACGATATGCAGGCGTGGTACACGTGGGCGGACGAGTACAAGTTCCGCACTGCGGACATGAGCGAGTTCGAAGCGCCCGCCGAGTTCTATAAATTCATGCAGTACGAGTTCTTCAAGCAGTGGGCGGCGCTCAAAAGCTACGCCAACGGCAAGGGAATAAAGATTGTCGGCGATATGCCTATCTACGTAGCGCACGACAGCGTTGAGGTCTGGTCTAAGCCGAAGCAGTTCATGCTCAACGCCGACCTGTCCAAAAAGTCGGTTGCGGGCGTGCCGCCCGATTATTTCTCGGCGGACGGTCAGCTCTGGGGCAATCCGCTCTATGATTGGGACTATATGCGCGAGACTCGTTACGAGTGGTGGGTGCTGCGTATGCGCATGGCGCTCAAACTCTACGACGTGGTGCGTATCGATCACTTCCGTGCGTTCGCGGACTACTACGTTATTCCCGCCGACCGCACAGACGCGCGCGTGGGCGAGTGGCACATGGGACCCGGCAAAGAGCTGTTTGACATTATCAACGCCGAGTTGAACAACCCGCCGATCATTGCCGAGGACCTCGGCGACCTGCACGACTGCGTGCGTACGCTCGTGCGCGAAACGGGCTTCCCCGGCATGAAGATCATGCAGTTTGCGTTTGACGGCAACCCGCGCAACGATTTCTATTACACCAATTACCCGACCAACTGCGTGGCGTATACGGGCACGCACGACAACGACACCACGCGCGGCTGGTTCAACGCGCTCGACGATAACAATAAAGCGCTCGTTCAGCGCACGCTCGGCTACGACGGCAATGCGATCGCCAAAGAGATTATCGAGCGGTTGTATTCGTCCAACGCCGATACCGTCATCATTCCCATGCAGGACTTTTTGAACCTCGACACCAAGGCGCGCATGAACACTCCGTCGACGCTCGGCGGCAACTGGGCATGGCGCAGCGCGGACAAGTGGACTAAGAAAGCCAAGACCCTCCGCGCGCTCGCGAAGAAGTATAATAGATTGTAATTGGTAATAAAAAGAGGATAATTTTAATTGCCCTCATCCACCGCAAGCGGTCCCCCACCCTCATGCCCCCATTTGGGGAAGGCTTATAAAGATAAATTAAAAAGCGGCTTGAATTTTCAAGCCGCTTTCGTCGTTCTATTATAAATCGTCGTCCGGGTCTTCCTCGTCGTCTTCCTCGAAGTCGTTGGGGTCGACGTTGTAGTCGAAGTCGTCGGGCTCGTCGGACACCGATTCGACTTCTTCGTCTTCCTCCTCTTCCTCTTCTTCCTCGTCGATAAACATTTCCTGCATACCGTCGGGAATCTCTTCTTCCTCGTCGTCGGCGAACGGTTCCCACGTTCCGGCGTCCTCGTCGTCCTCGGAGATCTCCTTGCTTTCCTTCTCCTTGGCTTCGCGTTCCTTCTTGCACTCGAAGCAGACGTCCTCGTCCTCGCCCAACAGGTTGACGTGGCAGATCGGGCAAACGCGCTCGTCGGCGTTCTCGTCCTCTTCGGGAAGCAGAATAGACGGATCGCCTATGCCCATTTCCGCTTTGCATACCGCGCAATACTTTTCGCGCCTATCTATATAGTTGATCTCGCAACGCGGGCAAAGCACGTATACGGGGCGTTCATCTTTCACGGTCTTGTCTTTTTTCATGAATATTTCTCCGAGTATCGTCCGTTGCCGTAGCGTTCAAGCGGTTTCGGCGTCGGCTTAATCGCACATATTATATGCGTTTTTTGCGTTTTTGTAAACTGTTTTTAGGGCGTTTTCGGTAATTATTTTAAAAAATTTTGTAATTCCCGCGCTGTTATAATTTTGCACAGTTTCGGCTATAATTATTATACCCGATGCCAACCCGAGTGGAGCACTTTTGACGGTGCGCGGTTTCGGCTCTTTTCCGCCTTGTCTCGCTTGTAGTAGCACAGTGGCTACGACTTCGCTCGATAAGTCGACAAATAGCTCGAAACGCGCTACCGCAAAAGCTGGCATTTTTAGGGAGCAAATCGTAGGCTTAGACAAGGAAACGCCCGCAGTATAAGCCTTAGATCGGCTATACAAGGGCGGTGACGCAGTGTAAGTCACGATTTGCCCTTAAAAATGTGTTACACCCGGGTTGGCATCGGGTAAGGAGGTAAGTATGCGTAGAAGTGTCAGTAGCGTGCAGGAGGTCAAGTCTAAACTCGCCGAGCTCAAGGGCAAGCCGCTTTCGGTTTCGGTCAATAAAGGGCGTAAACGCGTCCTTCGGCTGCGCGGCGAAATAGTCGATCTTTTCCCGTCGGTGTTCACGTTCCGCGCCGAGACCGAGGAGCTTGTTTCGTTCTCGTATTCGGACGTCATTTGCGGGGATATTTTATTTAAATCCGCCGACTGAGTTCGTGCGACAATCTTGCTGTCGATTTCCGCGCTACGTGCTATAATCCGTCGAGCACGTAGTTCCACTACGAGCACGCCGTATTATATTCGTATCACGAAAATCGCCGACACAATCTTGCCGCGTCACCCAGTCAGCGGATTTGTATTCTTCGCCGCCGACTAAGCCCCTGCGCTATCCTTATATATTATATAGGGTATCACGAGCCGCTGTGCAAATATGCACGGCGGTTTTGTAATGGTTTCGACAAAAGTTTTTATTTATTCGCAGGCATGGGGCGGTATGCGGGCATATTGGAGCGTTCAAGTGAATATCATATAGCGATATCATTTATTCAAGGAGAAATAATATGTCAGAAAATATCAGCATTAAGAGCGACGGAATAGGGGTAGCGCGCGGTCAGGCGGTGGTCGAGGCGCGCAGCTCGTACGACGGCGCGTGCCGTATTCTCTCGGTGTCGGCGACCGCTGCGCTCAGTCCCAGCGAGGTGTTCGCGCAAGAAGCGCGGTATCAGGGCAAGGTCACGTTCGACTGCCTTGCGCTTATCGGCGAGCGCGTGGAGTGCATTTCCGCCGTTGCCGAGTTTTCGGATAAGATCACTTCACCCGTGATCGCCGCGGGCAGTCTTATCTCGCTCACGCCCGATATTATCAACGTCGAGGCGAGCGCGGAGGGTGGCATAATCAAGGCTGTGGCGGTCGTTGACGTCACGGCGACCGTTGTGGCGTCTAACGAAGTTGCGTGCCTTGCCGCGCCCGACGAGGGCGTGTACGCGAACTACCGCGAGGTAGAGTATTGCACACTCGCTGCCGAGAGCAACGAGGTGGTGTACGTTTCCGACCGCGCCTCTGCTAAGTATGCGGATATTCTCTATACTACCGCGCGCGCCGCTGTTAGCGGTGTGGAAGCCGCCGACGGCGAGATCAAGGTCAGCGGCAACGTGTATTTCACTACGATCGTGCGCGAGGACGACGGTATGCTCGCATCGGTGCGAACTGTTTCGCCGTTCGTTAAGAGCGTGCCGCTTCTCGGCGTGAACGCAGATAACACCGCGACCGCGTCCGTCACAGTCGGCGAGTGCGGCGGCGTGCCCGCTGCGGAGGACGGCGCGATCGAGCTTGCGGCTACGCTTAATCTTTGCGTTCGCGCGTTCGCGTGCCGCAAGGTGGACGCCATTAACGACGTGTTCTGCGCCGATAATGAGATCGAGGTAAAGAACGTCGATATCAAGACCTATTCCATCGATCCGCCCGTGACCGTCGTCGATACCGTTGACGGGCAGGTGACTTTGCCTGCCGATCGGCTCGCCGCGGATACCGTTTTGTGCGTTACGGGTACGTTCTGCACGCTTACGTCCGTCACTGTCGACGACAAGCGCGTGAACGCCGAGGGGCTTGTCGGCGGCGATATCGTTTACTACAACGCCGAGACCAACGGCGTGGATAGCCTTGCGTTCCGCTTGCCGTTCAGTATTCCCATTGCTGTGCATACCGCCGCGCAGGACGTTACAGCCGTTGCCGTCGTTACCGACGTGAACGTGCGCGTGCGCCGCGAGTCGGTGTTTGATATTAAAGCGGACGTCGCGTTCACGCTGAACATGGGCGGTGCGGGCGAGTGCGTGCTCGTTCAGAGCGTGGCGTGCGGTGCGCCCATAGAGCGGCCCGATGCGTCGGTCATTATTCATATCGCCAAGAAGGGCGAGACTTTATGGCAGGCGGCGAAAGCGCTCGGCTGCGCGCCCGATAAGGTCGCCGCGCAGAACGACGCCGACGCGCCGTATGCCGGTGGTGAAAGATTGATCAATTTCTGTAAGAGATAGCCTACTTTCTTTTTCGAAAGAAAGTAGGCAAAGAAAACTTACGTTTTTAATGCGTGGTAGTAATTACCACGCATTTCTTTTTTGAAGATGTACTGCAAAACAAATCCACACCCTCCCCTTGGGGGAGGGGTAGGGGAGGGGCATAACGGGAAAGTCGGTAGTTGTAGTAGATTACAATAGCGAGCCGCTTCATTATGCCCCCACCACCGCAAGCGGTCCCCCTCCCCCCAAGGGGGGAGGTTGAATATTACGTGTTAGGCTTAATCGCATTCAAACATATTAACGTAAAAGTTTTTTGCCTACTTCTTTTCAAAGAAGTAGGTTGACAACCTAATAATATTCATGCTATAATCGTCGCATGAGAAAGCTTATATTACGCGCATTCGCAAAAGTCAATCTGTCGCTCAATATCACGGGCAAAGCGCAGAACGGTATGCACGAGCTCGACAGCGTTATGATGTCGGTCGATAAGTTCGACACGCTCACCGTCACAGAGCGTGCCGACGATAAAATCACCGTGAAGTTTACTAATGCCGATATCCCCGCCGAAAACAATACCGCGTACAAGGCGGCGCACGCCGTTTGCTCCAAACTCGGTCGCGGCGTGGATATAGTCATAGAAAAGGGTATTCCCATGGGCGCGGGGCTCGGCGGCTCGTCCGCGGACGGCGCGGCGGTTCTGCGCGCGCTCGACGTTCTGTACCGTTTGCCCGAACGCGGTATCGATATGCGTAAGACCGCGCTCTCCGTCGGCTCGGACGTTCCGTTCATGCTGACGGGCGGGCTCGCTCGCGTGCGCGGCACGGGCGACGACTTGTTCTTTATAGAGAATAAACTCAACCTGTTCATGGTCGGGCTTATGCCGTGCGAGGTATCAACGGCGCGCGCGTACGCCGTTTTCGACGAACTCAACGCGAACGGCGCGCATACCCCAACCGATACCGAAAAACTGTGCGACTGCCTTTTGGCAGGCGAAAACAAGGCGCTTGACTATTTAGGCAACGCGCTTTACACGCCCGCCGTTAGGATCGCGCCCGAGATCTCGAAGTGCGCCGATAAGCTCAAATCGTTCGGCGCAACCGTCAATATGACAGGCTCGGGCGGTACGGTGCTCGGCTACTTTACCGATATTAATAAGTTCGCGCAGTGCGCGTCCGCGCTCAAAGCCGAAAAAGGCTTTATCGCGCTCGCTCCCGCCAAAACGGGCGTACTGCATGAGTGGATAGAGAGAGAATAAAATTCAAACCCTTGACCATAATGGTGCAAGGGTTTTTCAGTGGAATTTTCCGATTTTAACGATAAATGCTAAAATATTAGCATTTTATTGACAAAACGGCCTAAATATGCTAAAATATTAGCATTATGGATAAAGTATTCGATATTAAAGAGTTTGTTCCCGTATTGACCGAGCAATCCGTTATTGCCGATTTGGTAAAAAGGGTAAAGCTACGGCGAAAGGAGTTAGGTATTACTCAGCGGGATATGGCGCAAAAATCGGGGGTTAGCTTCGGTTCTGTACGGCGTTTCGAGGAGACGGGAGATATATCGCTTTCGTCGCTCGTAAAAATCGGGCATACGATTGGGTGCTTACAGGATTTTAACGAGCTGTTTAAAAGCAGTAAAATAACGAGCTTGAAGGATTTTAACGGATAATGGAAAAGGTAAAAAAACTTACTGTTATATATAACGGCTCTGTCGTAGGGTATTTAGCCGAAATATCGGAAGGGCGCATTGCTTTTCAGTATGACGAGCAATGGGTTAGGAACGGTTTTTCCGTTTCGCCGTTTTCGTTGCCGCTTACGAACGAGATCTATTACAGTGCGAAGCAAACCTTCGGCGGTTTGTTCGGGGTGTTTAACGATTCGTTGCCCGACGGGTGGGGCGAGCTACTGGTTAAGCGAATGCTCGCGAAAAGCGGCGTCAACTACGATAGGCTTTCTCCGCTTACAAAGCTTGCGCTTATTAACGGCAATGGGCTCGGGGGATTGAGCTTTGAACCGACTTTTGCCGAAAGGGACGATAACGGCGCGGTCGATTTGGACGAGCTGTGTGCCGACGTGCATAAGATATTCGACGACGAGGCGCACGCGCGGGATTTGGATTTGGTGTACGCCCTCGGCGGAAGCAGCGGCGGCGCCAGACCCAAGGCACATATAAAGATCGACGGTGAAGAATGGATAGTCAAGTTTCCGTGCAAGACGGATTCTTTAAGCGTGGGTCTGCTCGAATATAAAGCCAATTGTTCGGCTAAAAAGTGCGGAATTACTACAAACGAGTTCATGCTTTTCCCGTCTAAAATATGCGAGGGTTATTTCGGCGCGAAGCGATTTGACAGACTCGGGGATAGGCGAGTACACATGATTTCGTTTGCGGCTTTGTTGGAAACGAGCCACCGCATTCCCAATCTTGACTATATGCATTTGTTCCAGGTAGCGCAAAACATTTGTTCCGATAAGGACGAGCTGTACGAGATCTATCGCAGAATGTGTTTTAACGTGTTTTACGGCAATCGCGACGACCACGGTAAAAATTTCTCGTTCGTGTATGACGAGAGTAAAGCTAGCTATTCGTTATCTCCGGCGTACGATTTGACAAAGGTCACCGATAAGCCCGAACATGAAATGACCGTAATGGGTAAGGGAAAACCTGTTGAACCCGATTTGATCGATATTGCTAATGCTGTAAAGCTATCTCAAAAGAAATGCTTGGATATTATCAAATCGGTTAAGACGGAGATCGACGGTTAAAGTTGACTAATCAACAAATTATGAAATCGGTTTCCAATTTGCTTGACTTTTTGTTGTCGTTTTGATACCATATTTATATGATTACGATTTACGACATATCGAAGGAAAGTGGGTTTGCACCGGGGACGGTGTCAAAAGCCTTGAATAATTACTACGGAGTTAATGCGGAAACACGAAAGAAGATAATGGATGTCGCTAAGCAAATGGGATATACGCCCAACGCCAATGCCCGTGCGCTCAAAGCCAAGCATTCGCATAATCTCGGCGTGCTGTTTTATCTTAGAGACAGTCTCGATCTTTGCCAGCATTTCTTTATTCAGATCTTGAACGAGTTTAAGCAGATCGCCGAGGGGCGGGGCTACGATATTACTTTGCTGTCGAAAGGGCAGGACTTGGGCGCGCAGGCGTTCGTTAAGCATTGCCATATCCGTCAGTTGGACGGCGTGTTGATCTTCGGCGATTATAACTCGGACTTGGTTCAAGAGCTTATGGCAAGCGATATTCCTTGCGTGGGGTTCGATTATATAGGCAATCTTATTTCGGGCGTGACCTGCGATAATTACGAAAAGACCAAGGCGCTCGTTTTGAAGCTTATCGAAATGGGACACGAGCGTATTCTGTTCCTTACCGGCGAGGACAACTACGTTACCGAGGAGCGCCAGCGCGGGTATGCCGACGCGTTCAGACAGATGAACATTGAACGGCTTCCGTGCGTGCGCGCCAATTATTCAGACCCCGAATCGAGCTACGATATGACGCTCAAACTCTATCCGCAGTACAAGCCGACCGCTATTCTTTATCCCGACGATTATTCGGCGATAGGCGGCATTAACGCGTTGCGCGAGCTTAGAGTTTCCATTCCGTTCGAGGTTTCGGTCGCGTCGTTTGACGGCAGTATATTCTCGCAGCTGACCAGCCCGCCGCTTACCTGCGTTTGCCAGGATGCGAAGAAAATCGGCGTTGCGCTCGCCGAAAAGCTTATCAAGATCATAGAGGACGAGGACACCACCAAAGAGCTGATCACGGTAGAGTCCGAAATTAGGTTTACCGATAGCTGTCGGTCGATAAAATAATAAGGTTGCAATTTATCACCGACACCGCTAACGCGGTCCCCCTTCCCCCTGAGGGGAAGGCTAATAAAGAAAATGAAATACCCCGTTGGGAGTTTATCCCGACGGGGTATTTCGTTATGTGAGGGAAATTTGATGATTGCTTTTTAGTGTCCCAAATAGATGAGCGACAGATCGTCGAAGTAGCAGGTGCCCGATTTTTGGGAGTTGAGCAGATAATATCTAATACTCTGCACCTCGTCTTTATCTATGGTGAAGTCCAGAGTAAAGTCTTTCCACTCGTCTGACGAGCCGATGTCTACGGTCTTATTGCCGTTGGTACGCGAGGTGGTGGAGTAGCCGAGGACGTATGTGTAACGGAATGCCGCTTTTGCTTCGCCTTCGGTGCGGTATTTGCCGGTGAGCCTGTACTTGAAGCCCGTCGACGCGCCGCGCAGCCACTGACCGAGAAGTCCACCGTTTACGATTTTCGCGCAGGTGTTGGTTACGTCGTTTATCGTTTCGGTGAACAGCCCCGCCGAGCTGTTGGGAACGAATGCTTCGAGCGCTTCGTCGGTTACGGTGAAGTCCTTCCACGGGTTGCCGTAATAGCCGTAGTCGTCGCGTTCGAAATCGCCGTTGGCGCATTTCTCTGCGGTCGGCAGGGTAGTGAGCTTTTTGGGCTCGTAGCCTTCCGCGAAGTTACGGTTTTGAACGGGGCGCTGCTCCCAGCCTTCCATTTGGAAGGGGACGTACCGCCACCAGGAGATTTCGGCGTAGTCGGTGTCGTACATACGGCTGTCCGCCGACATATTACCGTTCTCGGGGTCGGTCGCGCCGCCGCCCGCCCAGCTCGGTACCCATAAGCCGATATTGAGCGTTGCATTGGTCGTGGGAACGTTGGCGTCGATCGTAAGCACCTTTACGCCGTCGATATAGTAGTCGACATACGGAACGTCCACGTCCGTCACCCAGTCGAAGGAATAAATATGCCAGTCGCCGTCGTTTACGTAATAATCGACGGGGGTGGGCATATTGGTGTTGTTGGACGGCGCCGTCCACGTGGTGAAGAACACCTGCGAGAAGTCGGGTTTAAGTCCTATCTCTATATCTATCTCGTTTTGCTGCGTCGAGCCGTCGTTGAGCGTGAACCACGAGTACACCCACATGGAAGTGAGCGCGCCCACCCTGGGACAGGCTTTCATTTTAATATCGTATCTTCCCGGTCCTAACGCTTCCGTCGTGGAAATGCACGCGCCCGTGTTAAGCCCGTAGCCCTGCGAGGCGTTGAAAAGCGTTTTGCCGTCGTTGCCGTACGTCGCTTTTTCTTCCTCGGTGTACAGCGGATCGTTATCCATATTATAATAAGAACCGTTGGCGCGGAGAAGCAGGTGAGTATCGGGATTGTTCTCGTCATCTACCAAGAAAACGTTTTGCGGGCGAACGCCGTTCTGGTCGGTGCTCCACTGATCCCACACCGAGTCCGATATTACCCAGCGGTCGAGATCGATGCCGTTCGTGAAATCGTCGTACAGCATTTCGTCGTAATTGAGCTTGTGCCGCGACGAAACGGACTTATAATACTCCTCGCCGTAATCGTACATTGCGCCGCCGAGCTTATCGTTACCCGAGCACCCGACCATGGTCGGCAACGCCGCAGCGGCCACCGTACCGGCGAGTATAGCGCATATCGCTTTCTTAAATTTCATTATTTCCTCCCGTTTTAGAAACCGATTTCTAAAATCTAAGCCTATTGTAGCATTATCGGTGGGCTATTGTCAATGTTTTTTTAAAAAAAATGTAAAAAAATTTGAAAATTATATTGACAACCCCTATTTTGTATGCTATAATCCTAATATCATAAGGGCAAATCCTATATTTTTTTGCCCACATTGGAAACCGATTTCTAAAAAGAAATCAAAAATGGAGGAATGAATGATGAAAAAGAAAAGACTCGTTGCACTTGCACTTGCCGCTACTATGACCGTATCGAGCGCCGCTATCGGCGGGCTTGTAGGCTGCGGCAGCAAAAAGAGCGAGAACGAATTGTGGATAACCTACTTTAAGGGCGGCTACGGCTCCGAGTGGGTAGAGCAGCTTGCGCGTAAGTTCGAAGCCGAGCATGACGGTGTTACGGTCAGAACGGACGGCGACACTCAGCTTATAGACGCTGTTCCCAACATGATGAAGAACGGTACCGATTACGATTTGATCTTCTGCCACGACGTTACGTGGGAGGACTTCGTCGCGCCCGGACAAATTTACTGCTTGGACGATTTGTACGCTACCGAGGTCGACGACAAAGGCACGACCTTTGCCGATCGCATTTGGGACGACGACGTTCTCGCTTCGGCGCGCTACGACGGACATTATTATAAGGTTCCGTGGACTATCGGTACTGCGGGTATCGCGTACAACATGACCGTTATGGACCGCGTGGACAGCTGGCTCGAAAAACAGGGCGAAACTCGCAAATGGAACAGAACGGCGCCCGTCGATTATTACGAGCTTCTGCAATACTGCAAGGATATAAACGACGCGCATCTTCTCGTCGATCCCAACGAGGCTGACTCGGGTATCATAACTCCCTTTACCTGGTCGGGCGTTTCCGAGGAGTGGCAGTGGGACTACGTTCTTTTCGATTGGTGGGGTCAGCTCGCCGGTCCCGAGACCATGAATACGTTCAAGAACTTCGGCAACGTGGACGAGAACTTCAATTTGGATACTTCTAAACAGAACAACCCCGATAAAGAAGTTTACAATCCCGAAAAGTTCGCGGTCGTTCGAAACGCCGACGGCACGGTCGACAAGGAAAACAGCACGTACGTAGGCTGGGCGGAATACCAGCAGGCGTATCAGCTGTGGTACGACCTTGTTTGTGGCGAAAACAAGTCTTGGTCGACGAGCAAGATAAGCAATATGAGTAAGTTCGAGAACGAGCAGGCGTTTGCCAGCGGCGCGGGCGCAATGACCCCTGCGGCGTGCTGGATCGAATACGAGTCCAAGCTTTATCTCGAAAGATACGGGCAAGAGGTTTCGATCATGCCCACGCCTATCATTTCCAACGTTAAGCTCGACGCCGAGGGCAAAGTTCTTCCCAAGGACGCGACCGACGCCGCCAAAACAATCGACGCCATTCACGCCGACGCGGGCGTTACCGAAAAGACTATCACCGTCAACGGCAACACTTATAACCGCGTTTCGTTCACTAGCTCGTTCGGCGACAGCGTTATGATCCCCGCCAAATCGACGGGCAGAGACCTTGCGGTAGAGTTCCTTCTGTTCATGCAAAAGGAAGAAAACGCGCAGCTCTTTACCAAGCTCAGCGGCGGCACCGTTCTTCCTTATAAATATAACTACTGGGATTCGTTCGTAGAGGACGGCGTGGATAAAGCTACCGCGTGGCAGAAGTCGATATTCGAGATCGACCGCAACAGCACTAAGTTCAACAACTACACGCAGCATCCCATGATGCGCAAGACCGACCTCAGAGGCTCGGCGCGCATGACGACTATTTGGCCGACCAACTCGTACTTCTATCTCAAAGCATGGCAGGGCGCAGAGCCCACGGCTACCGAAAAGAGCAGCGGTCTTCAATCGTATAAGCCGACCGATTTGATCCCGTATTTGTATGATAAGATCATCACCGCGCGTTGGGAAACGTACAAGAAAGACCTGTAATTCGAGGAAAATATGCCGATTATAAATATGCAAGCCGCGGCAAAATTACGTGCCGAGGAAAATATGCAAGCTACTGCGGAACAGGCGGATAGCGCCGAAGCCGAAGTAATGCTCGACGGAACCCAAACGGCAGTCGACGATATCTCTATCGACGACGTAGGCGAGCTCGGCAAGGACTACGTGCCCGGGAAAAGAAAGAAAAAGGGGCGCAGGTCGTTTAACAAGCGCAAGTTTTTACGCGGGCTTTTCATCGTCTGTATGCTGGCGTACCCCGTTTTACAGTTCGTAATTATGTGGGCGTTCGTCAACTTCGACTCGATACTCATGACCTTCCAAAAGTACGACACGAGAGAGGGCTGGCGTTGGGTCGGGTTCGAGAACTACGCGAACTGGTTCGAGAAGTTCAGGGTAGACCCGGCGTACAAGGTAATGTTCGTGAACTCGCTCCTGCACTCGGTCGTGGGAATGTTCATTATATTCCCGATCTGCCTTATAGTCTCGTACTTCCTGTGCAGAAAGATCCCGTGCTCCGGCTTCTTCCGCATAATCTTCTATCTTCCGTCCATTATACCGCTCGTGGTGCTCGTTCTCGGCTTTACCAATATGATCAAGGTCGACGGGCTCTTGGGCAAGCTGTACGAGGGCTTTAACCTCGAAGCGCCGAGCCTGCTCGTTCCGCCCAAAGTGCGCTGGACTGTATACGGGTTCACCGTGTGGGCGGGAATAGGCGGAAACCTATTGCTCCTTTCGGGAACTATCAAGCGCGTGCCGAGCGAAGTGCTCGAATCGGCGGGCTTGGACGGCGTGGGAACGATGGGCGAGCTGTTCCGCATTATTATCCCCATGATTTGGCCGACGCTCGTTACGCTGTTCATAATGTCGATGATGGGAATTTTCACGGTCGTTTTCCAGCCGTTGTTCCTTACCGACAAGCTCATGGACGACACGATGACGCTCGGGCTTTGGATATTCAATAAGGCTACCGATAACTCGGGTAACGTTCAGGCGGCGACGCTCGGCATTATGACGACTATCGTCGTCGCGCCCGTCATCCTGCTTACGCGTTGGTCGCTCGATAAATTCTTTGCGAATATCAACTATTAAGGAGGACGAAATGGAAGACGTTAAATCTCCCGTAACATACAAGCCCGAAGATTACGTTATCACCGACGCGGACATCATGCTCGACAGCGCGGTCGAGTCCGAGCTTGACAGTAAAAAGATCCTCGGCATGAAGCCGGTCGGCAATAAATCGAAGAATTGGTTTTATCGCCATACGATCGGCGCGGCGAGGGCGGCGGGTCCCGGAAAAAGCATACTGTTCACTATCGTTTTTATTCTGTTCGTTATCTACGCGTTGTTGCTCATTATCCCGTTCTCCTGGATACTTTTAAACTCGTTCAAGGACCCGATCGACTTCGGTATGAACAAGTGGAGTTTGAGTTTTTCTGCGGGGTTCCAGAACTATATAGAAGCGTTCAACTATAAGGTAAAGGGTACGTCGGTTTTGGGTATGTACCTCAACTCGCTCTTGGTCGTAGGCGGCGGCGTGGTGGTTACGCTCGTATCGTGCACGCTCGCGTCCTACACTATGGCTAAGTACAAGTTCCACGGTCGCGGCATTATCTATAACGTAGTTATCGTTTCCATGATGGTACCTATCGTAGGCACGCTGCCCGCGCAGTACCGCCTTATGCAAAACCTCGGGCTCGTCGATAACATCGTCGGCGTTTGGTTCTTGTATTCGGGCGGCTTCGGCTTTAACTTCTTGTTCCTTTACGCATACTTTAAGAGTATCAGCTGGACGTATGCGGAAGCGGCGCAGATAGACGGCGCGTCCGATTTCAGGATCTTCATACAGATCATGGTGCCTATGGCGCGTCCCGCGCTCACTGCGGTCGGCGTACTTACGTTCATGGGCTTGTGGTGCGATTACCAAACCCCGTACTTCTATCTCAACAGTATGCCTACGATCGCGCTGGGTCTTAAAGATATGTCAGACCAGCTTGCATACGACCCCAACTATCCGTTGGTTCTCGCAACTGCGGTCACGGCGACTATTCCCATTCTGATCCTGTTCTGTGCGTTCCAAAAGACTATTATGAACAATATGACAGTCGGCGGATTGAAGGGTTAATTAGGAATTAAAGTCAGTCGATAATTCTCAACTCATTTTCAAGGTGTGAAACTATGAAAAAGATAATGAAATCACTTATAGCCGCGGCGGTTGCCGTTTGCTGCATAGCCCCGCTTGCGGCGTGCGACGCAAATAGCGATATGCTCACCACCGCGCCCAACGTCGGTATTTCGAGCGGCGTTGCCGAGAGCGTCAAGCATCATTCCGAGGTCGCGTACTACGAGCTCGAACGCCCCGACGACGTGCGTATCACGTTCGAGACCGAAAAGATCCAAAAGGTGTCGTTCAAGTACCGCGTTCTCGAAAGCAAGGAATATACGTTCAAGAACGATGTGCTCATTATCGACAAGAGCGTTTTCGCTAACGAAACGGCTGGCGATAAGCGTATAAGAGTTTTCGTCGACAACAGCTATACCGAGATCTCGGTGCGCGTAGTCAGCAAGGTCATTTACACGGTAGAGGACTTTAACAGCATTCGCTCCAACCTTAACGGCGTGTTCGTTCTCGGCGCGGATATAGACTTCGCCAATCAAATGTTCTTCCCGATCGGCAAGCCCGTAACGAGCGCCGACAGCACCGGCACGTTCGAGGGCGTTTTTGACGGCATGGGCTATTCGGTTAAAAATATCACCGTTCAAGCCCGCGACTGGGCGGAAGGCGAGGACGGCGTCGGTCAAGGCCCGTCGCTCGGCGGTCAGCAAGGCAATGGGCGCAACTACAACAACGGCATATTCATGTCGACGGGCGGCAGCGCGCAAATCATTAACACCAACTTCTCCAACATCACCGTCAACGGTCAGGGGCTTGTCGCCGCAGTAGTCGGCGCGAACGGCGGTTTGATCAAAAACTGCTCCGTGACCTGCTCACTTTCCCACGGCGGATACTTCGAGCATTCGGCGGGTATTGCGGGCGTAAACGGCTCGGGCGACGCGGCGGGCAGGATAGAGAACTGCATCGTCGTATACTCGTCGAGCGGCGGCTCGCGCGGCATTGCCGATTGGAACAACGGCATTATCAAGAATTGCTATGCGGCGGTCGCCGACGATTACGTTTTGCACGTCGGCTACGACAAGGAAACGGGTCGCGTGCCTGCGGACTTTGATTACGACGATTATATCAACGAGCGTATCGAGTATTATGCGGCAAACCCGACGTATGCCGAAAACCCGAGAAACGAAGGTAAATATAAGTTAGAAAACGGCGAGTACGTAGAGGCAGATAAAAACGAGGAAGGTAATTATACGGGTCAATATGACAGAACGCTCGGCTTCGAATTATTTTTCGGCAACTACACCATTCCCGCGTTCCCCGGCGCGATGGATACCTCGCAGGGCATTTTCTACAAGGCGGGCGATATAATCAACTCCGACGTTGTCAGAAAGGAATTCTTGCTCGATCCCGATAACTTCCCCGTAGAGGACGGCTGGGATAGGGACGTTTGGACCTTCGCTTACGGTTCGTTCCCCACGCTCAAAATTCAAAGCAGATAAGTTTAACTTATGAAAAAAGACTACTTCTTCGATAACGAAAAATTCGTTATACAGGACTTCGGCGATAAGCCGCCGTTTACCGATTTTCTTCCCGGTATCGCGGGGCTTAACGGCTGTCCGTTGTGGGCGTTCTACATAAACCGCGGTCAGGGTATCGCGGGGTTTGGCGTGAGCGGCAAGGAGCTTCCCATCATGGAGTTTTCTCCCGCCGAGATAGCGTACGCCAACGCGCCCCGTCAGGGCTTCCGCACGTTCCTGCGCATTAACGGAAAACCGTTCGAGCCATTCTGCGTCGGCACGAAAAACAGAACGCGCATGGAGATAAAGCGCAGCGGGTTCACTATCGTCGAGAGCGCACGCGCGTACGAACTTAGCGTGCAGTACTTCGGCGTGCCCAACCGCAGCTACGCCGCGCTCGGGAGAATAGTCACTTACACCAATAAAACAACCGCGCCGCAAAAGGTCGAGCTGCTCGACGGGCTCGCGCAGATCCTGCCTTACGGCTTGTGTAACGCGTCGTTCAAGGAAACGGGCAACCTGTTCAAGAGCTGGATGGCGGCGGAGGGTATGCCCGAATACGCGTTCGTTAAAATGCGTTCGTCGACGGCCGACACCGCCGAGGTGCGCGGCATAAGCGGCGGCAACTTCTTCCTGCCGATAGGCGAGTATAAAACGGTCGTCGACCCGCAAAAGGTGTTCGGCGAGGACCGCACAAAAACGACGGCGGCGGTCTATAACAAGCACGGCATAGACGACAGCGCGCTCGCAAATCAGCGCGACGAGAACGAGTTTTTCTGCGCGTTCGCGCACGGCGAAAAAACGGTCGAGCCAAATCAAACGCTCACCGTGTGCTCGCTCATAGGCTACGCCGAAAACGTAGAGCTTGTACAAACTCTCAAAAAATCGCTTACCGTTCCGGTTATTCTCGCAATGCGGGACGAGGCGGATAAGGAAGCGGAGCGCATAGCCGCCAAGGTCGAAACGCATACCGCATATCCGCTGTTCGACGAGTACGTAAAGCAAAGCTATTTCGATAACGTTCTCCGCGGCGGTATGCCCGTGAGCGCGGGCGGAAAGCCGTATTACGTATTCTCGCGCAAGCACGGCGATCCAGAACGCGACTATAACGCGTTTCATATCGAGCCCAAGCCCTATTCGTGCGGCAACGGCAATTTCCGCGACGTGGTGCAAAACCGCAGGAACGATCCCGTTATCACGCCCGAGTGCGGCGACTTTAATATCAAATATTTCTTCTCGCTGTTGCAGGCGGACGGATACAATCCGTTGTCCGTACTCGGCGTGAAATACGTTTGCGACAAAATACCCGAACGGTATAAGGCGCACGAAAAACTATTAAGTGGCAAGTTCACCGTAGGCGACGTGGTTTCGACGCTCGGTATATTCGGCGACGAGCTCGACGAGTTCATTAAGGACTGCACGCCCGTTTGCGAAGCCAAGTTCGGCGAGGGGTATTGGACCGACCACTTCGTGTACCTTATCGACCTCGTTACCTCGTACCTCGACGTTTATCCCGACAAGAGCGAAGACCTTCTTTATAATACTGATGTAAGGTGGTTCAAGTCGGGCGTAAAGGTTTTGCCGCGTGCGCGCCGCTGCAAAAAGACGGCGGACGGCGCAATTCGCAGGCTGTACAGCCTCGAAAAGAACGGCGACGACGGCTGGCTCAAAGCGGGCGCGGACGATTACCGCACTTCGCTTGCCGCTAAGCTTTTGTTCCTTGTTTTGATCAAGCTTGCAACGCTCGACCCGCTCGGCATAGGTATCGACATGGAAGGCGGTAAGCCCGGCTGGTGCGACGCGACCAACGGTCTGCCCGCGCTGTTCGGCAGTAACGTTGCGGACGGGTTGGAGCTTCTTCGGCTTATAAACACGCTGCGCAAGCTGTTTGTCGATTTCGTAGATATCGATTGGGCGGTCGAGCAAAACGATTTGTTTAATGCAATGCTAGCGCTTCTCAAAAGCAAGCCGACCGATAACGAGTTTTACGCTACGAGCGGCGAAATAAAACAGGCGTATCTAGATAAAGTTTACGGTAAAGGGTTTGAAGGCGTGTTCGCCGCCGCCGAGCACACGGACGTTGTCAAGTTCCTCGACCTTGCGGCGGAAAAGCTTACGGACGGCATGGAACGCGCCAAGGCGCTTGCGGACGGCTGGCTTCCCACGTACCTTACCTTTGAGGTCAAGGACTACGCGGAAACGGACGACGGATACATACTGCCGACGAGCTTCGAGGCGCGTGCGCTTCCGCACTTTGCCGAGGGCGTTGCGAAAGGACTTGCGATAGGTGATAGGGATAGCTACGAAAGAGCAAAGCGTTCTTCGCTGTACGACGAAAAGCTCGGGCTGTTCAAGACGTCAGAGCCGCTCGACGGCGAAACGCTCGAAATAGGCAGAATACGCTCGTTCCCTGCGGGCTGGCTGGAACGCGAATCGTGCTTCCTGCACATGAGCTATAAAACGCTTTTGGCGCTCCTCGAAGCGGGTATGTACGACGAATTTTACGCACAAATTAAAACGGGGCTCGTTCCGTTTATGCCCGCCGAACGCTACGGCAGAAGCACGCTCGAAAACAGCTCGTTCATCGTTACGAGCAACCACGGCGACGAAACAAAGCACGGCAAGGGTTATCAGGCGCGGCTGACGGGCGCGAACGCAGAGATACTCTCTATGTGGCGCACGATGATGGGCGCGGAGCAGCCGTTCGTACTCGGCGAGCACGGCTTGGAGTTCAGGCTCGAACCAAAGCTCGAAAAAAGCTTCTTTAAGGACGGCAAGGCGTCGTTCACGCTGTTCGGCACGACGAAGGTAACGTACATAAACAACAGCGGCAGAAGCACTTGGGACGGAGTTAAGGTCGCCCGATACAAGCTCATCGGTAAGCAAACGATCGAAACGGAAAGAGTAATCGGCGAACAAGCCGAAGCCGTCAGAAACGGCAAATACAGTCAAATAGAGGTACAACTCGCATGAACTTGAAATTCCCCAAAAACTTTATATTAGGCGCTGCCACCGCGGCGTATCAGATCGAGGGCGGCAGGCACGAGGACGGCAAGGGCGACAGCAACTGGGATAAGTTTTGCGATATCCCCGGCAATATCGATCGCAACGAAACGGGCGAGGTCGCCTGCGATCATTATCACAGGTTCAAAGAGGACGTTGCCAAAATGAAGGAGATGCACCTCGACGGCTATCGGTTCTCGGTGGCGTGGACGCGCATTATCCCCGACGGCGACGGCGAGGTCAATCAAAAGGGTATCGACTTTTATAATTCGCTTATCGACGAGCTTATCGCGGCGGGTATCGAGCCCATGCTCACGATGTTCCACTGGGATCTTCCGCAGGCGTTAGCAGACAGAGGCGGCTGGCTCAATCCCGATAGCGTCAAGTGGTACACGCGCTACGCCGAAGTGCTGTTCGACGCGTTCGGCGGCAAGGTCAAAAAGTTCATTACGTTCAACGAGCCGTTCGTGTTCACCGATTTCGGGTACGTTACTGGCTCGTTCCCGCCCGGCATAAAGGGCGATTACAGAGCGAAGCTTCTCGCTGCGCACCACGTGCTTATGAGCCACGGCTCGGCAGTCAAGCTTTACAGGACAAAGAACCTCGGCGGCGAGATAGGAATAACCTTCGACTATGCGTACAACTGCCCCGCAACGAAGAGCAAAGAGGATATCGAGGCGGCGAAGCTCGCTAACGAGTTCTGGGCGGGCTGGTACTTCGAGCCGGTAGCGTGCGGCGACTATCCCAAGCACGCCAAAAAGTGGTTCGGCGAGCGCGGCTTGCTTCCCGAAATAACCAAAGAGGACATGAAGCTCATAACCGAGCCCGTCGACTTTATCGGCATAAACCATTATTTCGTAAACTACGTAGCCGCCGACAAATCGAACACCCGCGAGGGCACGCGGCACGTGTATCCGTCCGTACATCATTCGGACATGGACTGGCCGATCACCGAGGACGGGTTCTACGAGCTGTTGAAGTATTTGCAGTCTGTGCTCAAAGTTCCGCTGTATATAACCGAGAACGGCATATCGCTCAACGATATAGTAACGCTCGACGGCACGATTGAGGACTACGATAGGATCGACTACATGAAGCGGTATCTCGGCAAGCTGTCGCAGGCTATTGCGGAAGGGCTGGACTGCCGCGGCTACTACTATTGGAGCTTGATGGATAACATGGAATGGGCGGCGGGATACAAACCGCGTTTCGGACTCATACACGTAGACTATGCCACGCAAAAGCGCACGATCAAGCGCAGCGGCGAATGGTATAGATCACTTATCGACCAAAAGAACGGTCAAAACAAGTAATCTACGCACTTTCGTGCGTTCCATATAAGGAGAATGATATGAAAAAGGTAATCAAATCGCTACTACTCGCGGCGTCGGTCGCAACCGTTTGCGGCGGCTTCGGGCTCGTAGCGTGCTCGAAAGAGGTCCCGACGTTCGACGCGCCTACCGTCACTATCAGCGAGAGCGTTCTTTCGTGGAACGCGATCGACGGTGCGGTAGAATACACCGTAAAAATCAACGATGACGAAACGACCACCGTTACGGCTGTGGCGTCGCCGTCGTTCGACGTTTTGACGGTCACGGCTAAGCTCGTCGAGGGCAAGAACGAGCTTTCGGTCAAGGTCAACGCTACCGATAACTTCCTCGCAAGTCCGTACTCGGAGATCGTGGAATACACCTATACCCCGGTTGATCCCGGTCCCGGTCCCGGCGGCGATCAAGATCCGCCTACGACCGAAAAGTTTACAATGTCCACTGTTACGCTCGAGGGCACGACCCTTAAATGGACGGCGGTCGAAGGCGCGACAAACGGTTATACCGTAAAGATCAACGGCGACGAAACAACAAAGGTTGCGGGGGGGGGTACGTCTTTGGACCTCGAAAGCGAAGACGTAGTAGCGTTGCTCAAACTCGGCAACAACAATAAGCTGTCCGTCAAGGTCAACGCGGTGGGCGACAAGCTCGCGAGCGACTACTCGAACGAAGTGACCTACGAGTACGCGCCCAGCAATCAGCAGTTGATCGATACGTACCTTTCGATCGTGGAAAATCTCGAAGACGTTTCCGTCGACAGCACCGACCCGGCGACCATCAAAACAAACCTCGACCGTGCCGCCACCCAGTATGCAAATATCGTAACGGCAGGGCTTACCGAGGAAGCGGAAGTAGTTGCCGCTAAGGAAACGTACGACGCCGCCTTTGAAATATACGATGCGGCAGAAAAGGCTTACAACGCTTTTGCAGAAGCATTGGACACCGCGACGGCTGAGGTCGAGAAAGAGGAAAGTCTTTCCAAGCTCAAAACCGCAAAGACCGCCGCAGACACCGCTAAGGAAGGGCTTAATACGTTGGCAACCTCGATGATAACGACCGAACAATCGACCGCATACGCCGCGCTTGAACCTACCGTGACCGAGTGGGAAACGGCAATAACGGCGAAGAAGGCGGAGTTTGACCTTCTCATAAAGAAGATTGCTTACGAAAACGCCAAAACGTCAAACGTAAATTATGCGCTTATCCTTTCGTCCTGCGAAGACGCGACGGACTCGCTCGCGGGATACGTGAGCGCGGGCGTCGCCGACGAGCTCGAAACGATTGAAAATTACGCCGCCGACGCAAAAGAGGCTATTCGGGATCAAGTGGAAGCCACTATTGCGGACGAACTCAGGACAAAACTCGCGGCGGTAAACGAGGCGTTCGAGACCGTGACCGCCACAAGAAACGCAACTAACGTCGCCGCGCTCAAAACAGCGTATGCGGAGTTCGAGGCGTCCTATCGCAAGCTCGAAAAGCTCGGCACATACGGCAAACGTTATTTCGATACGGAAGTCAAATTGTCGAGCGAGTCCGACGATTTGCTGACCGAAGCAATCGACGATATGAAAAAGATCGTTCTCGCGACCGCGGTGGAAACAGTCGTGCAGGAATCTGTATCGTGCGAGGGTACAGGCGGTGCGTATATAACCGTTAGCCGCAGCTACGTCAATTGCCGCGGCGAAGCGTTGTTGCTCGCAACAGCGCCTGTGCTTACGGTTGACGCCACCAACGCCGAAGACACGGGCGCGCATATTCGTAGCGGCTTTGCCTTGACTGCGAACGCCGATAACGTTTACGTAGCGCAAATCGTAATAGACGAAGTGTCGAAGATTACTACGGCACGATATATAATTACCGGTGGGATCGATGAGGAATCGTATATATCGCTAAATTACGAATTGAATATGGAAAATCCGTGGTTCTCCAACGATAATCCGCCCGCCGATGATACCGTAGGCAACGCAAACGGATATAAGAAATGTTTGGACAACGACGGGAATGTCGCATTCGTCAAAGGTGGTAGCTATGCAAACTATTACTTGGCAGTGTACGAGGCCGATAAGGTAGTCAAGGACAGCGGCAGTTGCGTGACTTTTACCGACGCTCCGCTTGCCACGCTCGACGTTACGTCCGGTAATTCTTTCATCGACCTCGATACGTTGCGCAACATAATCGCGCTTAATGCTCCCTACGTAGTTGGGAATACGTACGGCGTTCGCTTTGTCGTATACGGCGTCGGAACGAACGAGGGCAAGATCGTTCATTCCAAATTCGACGCGTCCGTCGTCAGTCAGCTCATAACCCTTAAATTTACGGAAGCCGATCTCACTTTCGGTCAAGAAGTCGAGGAAGAAAAAATCGTTCCCATAGGCTTACCCAACGGTTGGCATTTGCACGGAGGTGACAACAATGAAAACAATATAGACTATCCTTGGGAAGTCGCCACTGCAAAAGACGAGAAAGTAAAAGAAGTCAATATCCTTATTTATGACGCAACGTATCTTTTGGGCGACCCTGCGACCTATGACTTCGAAGGCGCGACTCCGCTTGCGACCTATACCATTCCCGCCGGCGGCGGTTGGATAAACTGGGACACGCTGGGCACGGCTATCAGAGAAGGTTGGGCGGAGTTGCCGCTCGACAATAAATTGCTCTCGCATAAGCTCGTATTCGCTATGCAAGCGGTTTCGAACGATCCCGAGTATGCGGATTCGAAGCTCGTATACGCGACGGACAGCGAGGGGAACAGAGCAATCGAAGATTTCGATATGCGTATGCAGATAGGCATTAACGGCGTTATCGACGGCGGTTACAACGGCAATTTGTACGTTGCGGTCGGCGGTAATCTTCCCAACTTCGTTACTCAATTCGAAAATCAAGTCAAACTCATCGACAGCAGTATCGATATAACGAAGGATATGGCCGGAGCAAATGAATATCTCGAAGTTATCGTTCGTGTATACGACCACGATGACGGCTCGGCGGATAAAGAACCTCTCTTCGAGTATAAGTCGGCGTTCGTTGATAACTTCTCCGCAAACGATTTGACAAGCGCATGGGCGGCGGAATACTTTAAGGCACATCCCGACGAAACTACAAAGGCTTATAACATTGATTTTGCATTCGCCATAAGCGTAAAAGACGGAACGGAATTGAAGAAATATTTCATCGATTCCAACGAACAGCTTGGCTCTACAAGCGCGCAGAACGTCGAAATCACGTTAACTAAGCCCGCCGATAACGAATAATCAACTAATTTGGAGCAGTCTATGAAAAGGCGCAATAATATATTTACAATTATTGGTCTTGCGATAGTCGCATTAATTGCGACTATCGCCGTAGGCTGTAATTCTGCCGTAATCCCGTTCGACGCGCCCACGGTAACGCTTACGGATAGCATTATTTCGTGGGCGGCGACGGACGGTGCGACCAACGGCTATACCGTAAAAATCAACGAGGACGAAACGACCAGAGTCGCGGCTACGTCGCTCGACCTTATTACCGTCAAGGATAAGCTTGTAGAGGGCAAAAACAGCATTGCCGTAAAGGTAAACGCAGTCGACGAGATCAGAAGCGAAAGCGCGTACTCGCAAGCTGTCGAGTACAACTATTCACCGAGTCCTATCGATCCGCCGCCTGCGCCAACCGTAGTAAAAATAACGATCACGGGTGCGGACGACGCGCAAATAAAGCAAGGCACGTTTTTCAACTACTTTGCGGACGTGACAGCCGTCGGCGATAACGGCGTGGACTACACGTCTAAGATCGTCGTTTCGGGCAATTTCAATTCGGCGGTTGCGGGCGAGTATACGCTCGTTTACAGCGTGAACGACGGCAACGGCAATTCCGCGCAAAAGGAGCGCGTTATTACCGTTACGGCTAACGAGGAGATAGGCAAGGTCGACCCGACCCCTACCTTTACTTACACGCCGTCGGAGGATGACCCCAACGCAAGCCCCTACTATAATATAGCCAAGGGCTGCAAGACGACGGCTAACAGCGTTCAGGGCAACGCTTCCGCCGATTACGCTACGGACGGCGATATGTCCACGCGCTGGGAGAGCGCGCACGGCGCAGATAACGTTAATTTCACAGTCGACCTCGGCGCGGAGCTTACCGTAAGCGCCGTAAATATTTATTGGGAAGCGGCGTACGCTAAGTCGTTTGACTTGCTCGTATCGACGGACGGCGTAAGCTTTTCGACTGTCGAGCAAATACAAGACCAAACTTTACATACCGACAATCTCATAAATTCGTTCGACTTTACTTCCGCACGGCAGCAATTGACCGCACGGTTTATTCGCATTGCCTGCACTAAGCGTAGCGGAAACTACGGCTATTCTATTTACGAGTTCGAGGCGCTCGGCACGACGGGAACGGTCATTCCCACCGAGAGCTATCCCGTGCTTTTCGACGCACGCAAAAACGGCTCACCCGATTGGACGGTGGAAGCGCAGGAAAGCGTCGTGTTCGATTTGGGCAGTCCCAAGACTATCGACAGCATTCGTCTCGCGTTCAAGAGCTATATTAAGCCGCTCGGGCTTTTCGTTTACTACGGCTCGACCCAAAACGATTACACCGCGGCGATAATTAAAAATCTTCCGTACAGTGCGGACACTTACGGGTTTTACGCATCGTCTGCGGGCGACGCGGCGCGGCTTACGCTTAATAGCGTGCGCTATATAAAAGTCGATATGGACGGTATGTCGTTCGACAGTCAGGCGCTTAGGATAACCTCGGTCGAGTTCGGCTATACCGAAACGAACGGCGATAAGACCGAGAGCAAAAAGATAGACAACAAAACGGTTTCCGTCACAGCTTCGTCGCACAAGACGGGGCATGAAGCGGCGCTCATGCTCGATAACGACGACGGCACGTATTGGGAGAACGAGAACGATACCGTTTACAAAACGATCGATCTCGGCGAGGTCAAGGCGGTCGGGCGCGTCGATTTGTATTGGCGCGGCGACGACGGCGGCAAGGGCAAGTATTACGATTTGCAGATAAGCTCGAACGGCACGAACTGGACGACGGCTTTCCGTCAGACCCACGGCGCAACGCCCGCGCAGAGCATTTACCTATACGAAAACGCGCGCTACATTCGCGTTATAGATTACCAGAGCGGTTCTGCCGACAGGTTTATGCTCGAAGGCGCGGTAGTGCATTCGCAGTATCCCGCGTCGAGCGGCGAGGGCAAGGTCGATTACGACGTTTCGATAAAGCTTCCCGAATACGGCACCGTCGAGTTGGGTAACGGCAGCTACCTTACGGGCGGCACCGACTTCCCGTCGTCGCGGCTCATAGCATATCTCGACGATTCGCTCCGCGACAAGCCCGTGCCCAGCAACGACTGGTGGCAGGGCTTGCTAATAGCCGACAAGGGCTACAATATGTACATGAACCCGCTCACTGCTACGTTTATGAGCGACGGGCTGTGGCTGACCAATCCCGGTGCGGGCTATTTCAGCGGCATAGTGCCCGGCAACGGCTCGCACACCGTCAACGTGGACGCGCACGACCTTGCCGTCGGTTACGCGGGCATGGGCGCGAACGCCACGGTGCGCGTAACGGGTTATTCCGATTACGGCATGAGCGCGGTAATGACGGATAGGCGCGGCGTGGATAAGCTTACGGCGTTCCTTTCGCAAGGCTCGCTCTACGCTTACTGCCTGTTCGCCGAGCCCGAAAAGGCGTTACTGCTCGCAAAAGATTTTATAGGGTTCTACGATATCGACGGCAACGAGATATTGACCGAAAACCTTTCTACTTTCACGGGCGACTGTATCGTCGTAAAAGTGCTTACGCACGCGAGCTACGAGGGCGGTATTCAAAAATACAAGGATACTAACGGACAGGAGCGCGAGCACGACAAGATTTACGAGGAACGCTACTACGTAGTGTCCGTGCCTGATAAAACGACTTTTATTCGCGGCGAGGACAGTGTATCGGTCGTTATGACCGAGGGCAATTATATGTCGGTAGGCGCGGTCGCGCAGAAGAACGCCGTCAAATACGGCGAGAGAAGCTCCGCGGCTTTCCCGAAAGCGGAAGTAGCGTTACTTCACGAGCACGGCTACGCGTTCGTCATCAATACGGGCTGCACGTACGACTTCGACGGCGACACCAATAAAGTTACCACCGAGTTCCGTGTAAGCGCAATGCTCATGCGCACGGGCTTCTCCGCGGAAGCGTACTCGGCGTATATGCCGCATCAGCTTTCTAAGTCCGACTATAACGGCGGCTACGTTTACGCGAGCATTCGCGGCGATTGCCGTTCGTTCGTGGGCAACAGCTTTACGACTACCGATACGTTCTACGGCATCGTTCCCACCTTTACCGAGCCGACCGACGACGGGTATTCGTCGCAGGTGTTGTACGATCAACTGCTCATGCTGTACAACAACAACGGCGGCGACAAAGCGCCCGGCAAGTATTTGATTTCGGGCGACCCGTACTGGCAGGGCAAAAACCTTCACCCCATGGCAATGGCTGCGCTTGCCGCCGACCAGATCGGCGCGACCGATCTTCGCGACGCCTTCCTCGACAAGATAGAGTATATACTCGTCGACTGGTTCACCTACGATCCCGTGGACGACCTAGTGGACGACAAGCATTCGTACTTCTACTACGATAGCGAGTGGGGCACGCTGTACTACAAGAACAGCGAGTTCGGCGCGGGCGTCAACCTTGCCGACCACTACTTTACTTACGGTTATTATACGCTCGCTTCGGGCGTGCTCGCTTCGTTCCGTCCCGAGTTCGCCGCAGACTGGGGCGACATGGTGGAGCTGCTCATTCGCGACTACATGAACCCCAGCCGCACCGACGAGCTGTTCCCGTATATGCGCAACTTCGATCCGTTCTCCGGTCACGGCTGGGCGGGCGGCTACGCCGACAACAACGGCGGCAACAACCAAGAGTCTGCGGGCGAAGCGCTTAACAGCTGGGTGGGCGCGTATTTGTACGCGACGGCTGTCGGCAACGAGCAAATCCGCACCGCGGCGATCTACGGCTACACGACCGAGCTCAACGCGATCAAGCATTATTGGTTCAACTACTACGGCGATTTTGCGGAAAGCTATCCGTACGGCGTAGTCGGGCAGGTGTACGGCGGCAGCAACTTCTACGGCACGTTCTTCAACGGCGAGCCGCTGTATATGTACGGTATTCATCTTATCCCCGGCGAGGAGTATCTCACAAGCTACGCGCTCAATGAGTCCGAGCGCGGTATGCTCGAAGGGCTTATCGACGCAATGCGTAAGGACCAAGCCATGTGGGAAGTCACCGATCCCAAGGATAACGGAATTCACGCGTGGCAGCACATATTCATTCCTATCGTGGCGATATACGATCCCGACGAGGCGTTGGAGTGGTACGACCAAGTGCTCGCCGAGCAGGGGAACGTCGGCAACACGTCCGAGCAGTTCAACGTGTACTGGCTCATCCACGGCATGAAAACGACGGGCGGGCGCTCGACCGATATTTACGCCGCGGACGGCGCGACGGCTACCGTCTACGAAAAGAACGGAAAGTACACCGCGCTTTGCTGGAACCCCACGGGCGCAGAAAAGAAAATAATATTCAAGAACGCCAAGGGCGAGCAGGTAGGGTATGCGGTCGTTCCCGCGAACAGCCTTGTATCCTGCGATCCGACCGAGCAAACGACCTCGTTCGTAAGCTATACCGACGTTTCAAACTTTAAGCTCGGCGGCATAGCCGAAAGCACGAACGCAACTATGTCGGGCGGCAAACTCACGCTCGGCTCGAACGGTTCGGCGTCGTACCTTCTTACCTTCGGCAGCGAGGAAGCGTATTACAGAATAAAGATCACGGGCGCGAGCGGAGTTAAGCTTGCTATCGACGGACAGAACGTTGAGCTCGGCTCTATCGCAGGCGGTTGCGCGAGCGAGCCCGTATCGCTGTCGTTTAAGCATACTATCACGGTTTCGGGAAGTAATGCGGAGATCACGAGTATAAGGTTCGAAAAGCTCACGCTCAACAAGCAGAACGTCGGCATGACCGCCACCGCTTCGAGCACCGAGAACGCCGAGAATATCGTTTCTAACGCCGTTGACGGCAGCATGGACACGCGCTGGGAATCGCGCCATGCGGACGGCGACGAGGCGTGGCTGCAAGTCGAGCTTGCCGAGCCTACTACGATTTATCAATTGCGCATATATTGGGAAGCGGCTTCGGCTAAGGAGTACAAGGTCTACCTTTCGCAAACGGGCGCGGACGGCGACTGGACGGAGGTTTTCCACGGTAATTATTCGCAGGGCGCGCGCACCGATTACGTTACGCCGTCGACGATAATGAACGCTAAGTACATTCGCATAGAGGGCATTTCGCGCACCACCACTTACGGCTATTCAATCTACGAATTGGAAGTATATAATTTCAACTAAAATCAAGGAGCATCATCATGGCAGGTTTATCGCTTAAACACGTTTACAAGGTTTATACCGGCAGGCAGAAGTCCAAAAAACGCCCCGTAAAGGCGCTTATCAATAAGATAAGAAAGAAAGAGGAACAAAAACCCGCCGTAGAAAAGCGTTCGGGGAACTTCGTTGCGGTCAAGGATTTCAATATGGAGATCGAGGACGGCGAGTTCATCGTTTTCGTCGGTCCGTCCGGCTGTGGCAAGTCGACTACCATAAGAATGATCGCCGGTCTTGAAGATATTTCGGCGGGCGAGCTGTACATAGACGGCGTTCTTATGAACGATATTGCGCCCAAGGAAAGGGATATCGCCATGGTGTTCCAAAGCTACGCGCTCTATCCGCACATGACGGCGCAGCAGAATATAGAGTTCGCGCTGAAAATGCGCAAGATCCACGTTGCCAGGGTGGACGAGAACGGCAACCCCGTACTCGCTATCGACGAGAAGAAAGTGAAGCGGCTTAAACGCGAGCTCGCCAACGTCATAGCCGATCTCGAAGCCGTCGAGCGCGACAAGCAGACCGTTCCCGCGCTTAAAGAGAAAAAGGCTTCGCTCGAACGCGAGCTTGCCGCTTTTGCCGATAAGCAAGACGCAAAGGCTGCCGACAAGAACAAGATCAAGAAACAGCTCGAAGCCGTGGTGGACGAGCTCCGCGCGATTAAGATCGAGATAGAAAATATCCCGTCGCTTAACGAGCGCAAAGCTTCGTTCGAGCGCGATATCGAATACTATTCCAAAACGCCCGTACCCGTTTACAAGCTTAAACGTATGCCCAAAGAGGCGATCAAGGAAAAGGTCCAGTGGGCGGCGAAGATCCTCGATATAGAGGAACTTCTCGACAACAAGCCCGCCGAAATGTCGGGCGGTCAGCGTCAGCGTATTGCGCTTGGGCGTGCCATGGTTCGCGGACCGAAGGTTTTCCTTTTGGACGAGCCGCTTTCTAACCTCGACGCCAAGCTCCGCGCGAGTATGCGTTACGAGATAGTCAAGCTTCACCAAGAGCTTAAAACCACGTTTATCTACGTTACCCACGACCAGGTCGAGGCTATGACCATGGGTACGCGTATCGTCGTTATGAAGCTCGGTATCGTTCAGCAGATTGATACGCCGACTAATCTTTTCGACTTCCCCGATAATAAATTCGTTGCGGGCTTTATCGGCACGCCGCAGATGAACTTCTTCGACGTCACGATCAAAAAGAACAAGAACAAGCTCGAAACGACTTTTGCTAACGGTCAGACCGTTGCGTTCGACCTCGCTAAGCTTCGCGGCATCGAGCCCGAGTATCTCGACGGCGAGAGCCACGAGGTAACGCTCGGTATGCGCGGCGAGCACCTGTCCGTTGAGACCGAGAAAACCGACAAGAGCGTCGAGACCTCGCTCGTTGTAAAAGAGGTTTTGGGCAGCGTCACGCAGATGTTCGTTAAGCTCACCGACGACAGCCCCAATACCATTATAAGCGTATCGGGCCGCAACGATTTCGAGTCGGGCGACAAGGTTTGCGTATCTTTTAACGAACGTAACGTTCATTTGTTTGACAAAATTTCAGAAAAGTCTATAATGAATAGAGAGTACGGCAACGCCGTAGAGCCCGAAGCGGTTGCGGAGCCCCAAAAGGCGGAAGAACCCGAGATAGCGGAAGAACCCAAAAAGGCAAAACCTGCCGCTAAGGCAAAGTCGACCGCTGCCAAGGCGAAGCCGACCGCGGGGGCAAAAAAGACGACAAGGTAGTTTAATGAAAGAATGGCTTAAATTTTTCGGGCTGAGTTTCTTTTCCGATAAAATAGCAAAAGGTGCGAAGGAGCGCGGCGTAATGAACTGCGTGTTGGGCTTTGTGCTGACGCTCGTCTTTATCTTTTGCGGAGTGCTTGCCGCCAATACGGTGTCCTTTTACACGCACTACGGCAATGCGACGGAGTATAAGTCATTCCTACAAAACGCGGCGGACAACTTGCAGCTTTCGGTTGAAGACGGAAACGTTTATACCGAGCAAGTAGTTAATACTTCGCTTAGCGAAAGCGACGCGAAGGTATACGGCAGTAACGGATATACGCTCATAGTAGACACCCGTTCCTCGTTCGCCCTTGACGATTTCGAAGCCTATTGTATTTTAAAAAACGGCGAGCAAGAGATTACATACAACGAGTATCTTGCTTTGCCTAACGAGCAAAAAAGCGATTACGATTTTAAACTGCGCTACACGCCTAACGAGCTCACTCTAACCGACGAGCTCGTATCGGGCTACGAGAATTATTTAAGCGCGCACGAGGACGAAAGCGTAAAGAAGCAATACGCCGAGCTTGTTTCCGTCAAGAACGATCTGTCGGCGGACGATTACGCGCTTAAAGTGTACACGCTCTATATTCAGACCTATTATCCCGATATTTCCGCCTATGAGCGCGCGGGAGATGTTCCGCTGCTCAGAAGCTACTATTATCGAAACTATCTTAACAGTAACGATATACGGAAAAGCACGTTCGTGTTCGCGGACGTTCTTTTCGGCTTCTTCGATACCGACGGCGGGCTTTCCGTCACATTTTACGGTTCGTACACGAGCGCGGAGAGCGGCGTTTTGTCGGCGGACAAGGTCGACGGGTTTATTAAAGACGTGTTCCGTTCTTCGGTGTCGACGAGCGCCAATATCTACTTGATGAACACCTGCAAGTACATACCGCTTATCGCGTTTATACCGTTCGTGCTTGCGCTACTCATGAAGCTCTTTTTCGTTATTAAAAAGAACGAACAGCAAAAGAAGCTTTCCCTTTGCATTAAGATCGAATGCTCGTATCTTGCGGTATCGTCATTGCTTACCGCGCTAGCGGTGTTTGTTTGCGGGTTCTTCGTTTCGAGCAATACTCTCAACGTTTTGCCGCTCATTATCTACGGCGGCGTTCTTGCTGTGAGAACGATCGTATTCCTTGTTACCGAAACGCTTCTCAACAGAAAAGTGACCGAGACCGAAAAAGACGACGGCGAGCCGTCGCCCGAAATATAATTCCTTTAAGGAGATAAACAATGAAAAAGAAAAAGTGCATAGCTATGCTTTTGGCGGGCGGGCAGGGCACGCGGCTTTTCGCGCTTACCAACAGCGTGGCGAAGCCTGCGGTGTCGTTCGGCGCGAAGTACCGCATTATAGATTTTCCGCTCAGCAACTGCACGAACTCGGGCATAGATACCGTAGGCGTACTGACTCAGTACCAGCCGCTCATACTCAACGAGTACGTAGGTAACGGCGAGCCGTGGGACCTCGACAGAAGCTACGGCGGCGTTCACACGCTTCCGCCGTACCAGGGCAAGCACGGCAGCGAGTGGTACAAGGGCACTGCAAACGCTATATACCAGAATATCCATTTCCTTAACGAGTACGACTCCGAGCACGTGCTCATTTTATCGGGCGACCATATTTACAAAATGGACTACTCGAAAATGCTCGCCGAGCATATCGCGCACGATGCGGACTGTACGATCGCGGTCATCGACGTGCCCAAAGACGAGGCGAGCCGCTTCGGCATAATGGACTACGCCGAGGACAAGAGCATCAAGTCGTTCGAGGAGAAGCCGAAGAACCCTAAGAGCAATCACGCAAGCATGGGCGTGTATATCTTCAAAAAGGACGTGCTCGTAAAAGAGCTCGTCGCCGACGAAGCGGATAAAAATTCTTCTAACGATTTCGGCAAGAATATAATTCCCAATATGCTCGGCAAAAAGTGCAGAATGTTCGCGTACCAGTTCGACGGGTACTGGAAGGACGTCGGCACGGTCACAAGCCTTTGGGAAGCGAATATGGACCTTCTCGGTGACAAGCCGACGTTCGACCTCGACGATCCGTCGTTCAAGATATATTCGCGGAACCAACCGCTTCCGCCGTCGTACATAGGCAAGACGGGCAAGTTCGTCAACTCGATCATGACTACGGGCTGCGAGATCTACGGCACGGTCATCAACTCGGTAATAGGCGAGGGCGTGACTGTAAAGCAGGGCGCGGTGATCGAGAACAGTATTGTTATGCAAGGCTCCGTTATCGGCAAGAACGTTAAAATCAGCTACGGCATGATCGACGAGAACGTGGTAATAGGCGACAACGCGACGGTCGGCGACGAGCAGTCGGACAAGACGCATATCGCGCTCGTCGGCAGGAATTCGCAGATCCGTCGCGGGACAAAGGTAGGCTCGGGCGATATAGTGGACAACGGAGGGCACGCTTGAAAGCGCATTCATCGCGTGATGCGGGCTGCGTTTGGCTCGGCGGCTTGGTCATGTACGTTTATGTACACTCCCGTCGCCACCTCGCCAACTGCTGCCCACCTGACGCGCGACTGCGCTTTCAAGAGCTTTTTGTGACAAGGAGATAATTAATGAAAACACTCGGCATAATTTTCGGTAACCTTCACGACAGGGATATAGGCGAGCTTACCGCTGTAAGGTCGATCGCTTCGGTGCCGTTCGGCGGCAGGTTCAGGCTAATAGACTTCGTGTTGTCCAATATGGTGAACAGCGGTATTTCCAAAGTCGGCGTTATTACCAAAAACAACTATCAATCGTTAATGGACCACGTGGGCAGCGGCAAGCATTGGGATCTTTCGCGCAAGAACGGCGGGCTTATTATTCTTCCCCCGTACGGCGGCGGGGATAAAGACTTGTACAGTCACCGTCTCGGCGCGATAAAGAATATAGAACAGTTTTTGCGTCACTGCGACGAGGACTACGTAATATTCAGCGATTGCGATAACGTATGCAATATGAACCTTGCAAACGTTGTTCAGGCGCATATAGATACTCACGCGGATATAACGCTCGTCGCGCGCAGAAAGAACCTTACTAACTTTAAGGCGCGCACAATAATCGAAGTAGATAGCGAGAATAGGGTCATAGGCGTAACCAACACGAGCAAGGCGAGCGGCGAGAAGATCGTTTTCGGGAATATCTTCGTAATGAACCGCAAGTTCCTCTTGAACCTTTTGGACACCGCGACCGAGCTCGGGTATACAAGCTTTACCGGCGACATACTCGCCGGCGGATGCAAGAAGTACGCGATCTACGCGTATATGCAGGACGGATACTTCGCGAACATAGACAGCATAGGTAACTATTACAAGCACTCGCTTGAACTTCTTAACAAGGAGATACGCGACGAGCTGTTCTACCGCGACGGCGCGAATATCTACACTAAGGTACGCGACAGCGCGCCCTGCCGCATAGGCAGCAGCGCCGTAGTATCCAATTCGCTCATAGCCGACGGCTGCGACATACAGGGCGAGGTGAGCAATTCGATTTTGTTCCGCGGCGTAAAGATCGCAAAAGGCGCGAAGATAACCAACTCTATAATTTTCCAAGACACGACGATATGCGAGGGCAGCAGTCTTAACTGCGTTATCGCGGATAAGCAGGTGACCGTGCTCGACGGCAGAACGCTGTCGGGGCACGAAACGCATCCGTACTTCATATCTAAGCACGCAGTTATATAGGAGTTAATATGGCAGCTAAAAAGCAAGCAACGAAATCGGCGGCGAAAGCAAAGCCGATAGATAAAAAGAAAATACTGTTCGTCGCGTCGGAAGCGTTCCCGTTCGCGGGTACTGGTGGACTGGGCGAAGTCATGGGCAGCCTTCCCAAAGCGATAAACGAAAGCGGCGAGTACGAAGCAAGAGTAATACTTCCGTTGTACGGCAGCTTCCCCGAGAAACGGCGCAATGAATTGCAGTTCGTATGTTGGACTTTTGTGGAGCTGTCTTGGCGCAGACAGTATTGTGGCTTGTTCAAGATACAAGAGGGCAATACCGTTTACTACTTTATAGACAACGAGTATTACTTTAAGCGCGACAGGCTGTACGGTCACGGCGACGACGGCGAACGGTTCGCGTTCTTCTGTAAGGCGGTAATAGACCTATTACCTCGGCTCGACTTCATGCCCGATATATTGCACTGCAACGATTGGCAGACTGCGCTAGTTCCTATCTATTATAAATTGTTCTATATGTACACCGACGGGTTCAAAGGAATTAAGACGGTATACACTATTCACAATATAGAATACCAGGGCTGGTTCAACCGCGCGGCGATAGGCGACGTGTTCGGCATACCCGAGCATGAGTTTGGAAGCATAGAGCATTTCGGCGAAATCAATCTTATGAAAGGCGCGATAGACTATGCCGATATGGTAACGACGGTCAGCCCGACGTACGCCAAGGAAATACTCACGCAGGAGTACGGGCGCACGCTCGATTGGGATCTTTGCCGCAACGAGCACAAGCTGAAAGGCATACTCAACGGCGTGAATACCGAAGCGTACAACCCAGAGAAGAATCCCGCGCTGTTCGCGCATTACTCTGTAAAGGACAAATCGGGCAAGGCGGTATGTAAAGCGGAATTACAAAAAATGCTCGGACTGCCCGTAAGAGCGGACGTTCCTATCATTGCCATGATAACGCGACTTGCTTCGCATAAGGGCTTGGATATAGTAAAAGCCGCTATGACCGAAATGCTGTCGCACGATATTCAGTTTATACTGCTCGGCACGGGCGAGAGCGATTACGAAAATTATTTTAGGTATCTTCAAGACGTATTCGGCGACAAGCTTCGCGCCGTAATTGCGTTCAATACCGATATGTCGCACAAGATATATTCGGGCGCGGATATATTCCTTATGCCCAGTCACAGCGAGCCGTGCGGACTCAGTCAGATGATGGCGTGCCGCTACGGGACTATCCCGATAGTGCGCGAAACGGGCGGGCTTAAAGACAGCATAACGGACGCGTACAACGGTGATTTCGGCAATGGGTATAAGTTCGCGCGGTACGCCGCCGACGATTTGCTTAATGCCGTCGACCGCGCGCTAGGGCTGTATAACGATTACCACGATAAGTGGGAAGGCTTAGTCGATCGCGCCATGCGTACCGATTTCTCTTGGGGGGCGAGCGCAAAAGAGTATATCGCCATGTATAACGATTTAATATCCAAATAATCGGCTACAACGCTTGAAATTTAGACGGGATGTCAACCCGAGTAGAACACATTTTTGCGGGCAAATCGTGCGTTATACTGCGTTAAAGCCCTTGCATAGCCGACCTAAGGCTAATGCTTCGGGCTTTGCCTTGTCTAAGCCCCCGATTTGCTATGCAAAAATGCTCGCTTTATAAGCTGCGTTTTTCGAGCCATTTGTCGACTTATCGAGTGAAGTCGTAGCCTCGGCGCTACGTCGAACGAGATAAGGCGGAAAAGAGCCGAATAAACGCGCTTATTAAAGTGTTCTACATGGGTTGACACCCCGTATGAAGTGTGATACAATATATCTACTATGAAAGGTAAATTGCTTATTATTTTTAAGTCGTCGCACGGATACGTTAAACGCTACGTGGATATTCTCGGCAACGCGCTCGGTTGCGACGCCGTACCTGTGGAAAAGCTCAAACCCTATATGCTTTCGGGCTACGACAAATATTTGTATATCGGTTCGCTTCGCGGCGGCGTTATTCAGGATTTCAAAAAGATGAACGACTATCTCGACGCCATCTACGAAAAGCTCGCTGTATGCGCCGTCGGGTTTACGCCGTTCAGCAAGGAACGTTGCGACGCGATCAAGGACGCGACGGTTTCGGTCTCTTACGAAAAGTTTCTGCCGCTGTTCTATGCGCAGGGCGGGTTCGATATGGAAGAACTGACCCGCACCGAGAAGATGCAGGTCGCTATGGCGGTGCGCCAGATCAAATCATCGTCCGTTATCAGCGAGGCAGGTACGGCTATGATAAACGCCGTAACGACTCCGCTCGACGAGGTTCGTCCCGTTCATATTCAGCCGCTTATAGATTATCTCGAAGGCAGAACGGTAGATGAGACGCTTTATTCGCCGGCGGAAATATCAGATCCCGAGGAGCGTAAGAAGTATTTCGAGGAGCTCGAAGCCGCTGCAAAGGCACCCGACAACAAAAAGAAAGCGCTTAAAAAGAAGCTTAAAGGATAATAGTAAGGGCGCAAGGCACAGAGTACAGAAAGGGTTAATATTTAATTATTATAACCGTTTGCGTATGCAGGCGGTTTTTCTTTGTAAAAAAATCGATATTATGCCCTAAATCATTTGACATATGTGCATATATACTATATAATGCAAAAGGTTTACTAAATGTAAACAAAAAGTTTACTAAATCTAATTTACATCTTTGGGAAGTGTTCAAGTGAACGAGAGCAATAATATTCCTACTATCGGGTCGAAGCTGCGCGATTTGCGGCTTAAAAACGGGCTTACGCAAGAGGAACTTGCCGACCGCGCCGAGCTAAGCAAGGGGTTTATAAGCCAGCTCGAAAACGACCTTACTTCGCCGTCGATAGCTACGCTTATAGACGTATTGACCCTGCTTGGGTCGAGCCTGTCCAAGTTCTTTGCCGACTACGACGACGCGCAGTTCGTGTATACGCCCGCCGATTATTTTGAAAAGGTGGACGACGACATCAAGATCAATTGGATAGTGCCGTCGGCGCAAAAGAACGCTATGGAGCCTATCACCGTCGAGCTCGAAAAAAATGCGGAAACCGACCCCGACGTTCCGCACGAGGGCGAGGAGTTCGGGTACGTGTTAGAGGGCAGTGTGGAGATCGTTTTGGGCGAGCGCACGGCAACAGCCAACAAGGGCGACACCTTTTACTTCCAGTCCGATAAACGGCATTATATAAGAAACGTTTTCGACGGGAAAAGCGTAGTGCTTTGGATATCGTCACCCCCTACATTTTAGGTCTAATTAGGATAGCCCTCATCCACCGCTAACGCGGTCCCCTTTCCCCAAATGGGGAAGATAAGTCAGGAGAAAATCATGGCAATTGCGACGAGAGAAAAGTTCGATAACATTATCGAAATCAAGAACGTGACGAAGGTCTTTGACGGGATAACCGCCGTAGACAACGTCAATCTTGCCGTAAGGCGCGGCGAGTTTGTGACCTTGCTCGGTCCGTCGGGCTGCGGCAAGACCACGCTTCTACGCATGATAGCGGGGTTCGAGCTTCCCACTTCGGGCTCGATATTCCTCGAAAAGCAGGACGTTACTACCATGCCGCCGCATTTGCGACCCATTAACACGGTATTCCAAAAGTACGCGCTGTTCCCGCACCTTAACGTGTTTAAAAACATAGCGTTCGGGCTCAAACTCAAACGTATCCCGACGGGCGAGGTCGATAAAAAGGGCAGACCGATTATGCGCAAGTTCACCAAGGACGAGATTGCGCAAAAGGTCGAGCGCGTGCTCAAACTCGTCAATCTCGAAGCGTACGGACACCGCGATATTACGGGACTTTCGGGCGGACAGCAGCAGCGCATTGCGATAGCGCGCGCCATAGTGTGCGAGCCCAAGGTCTTGCTACTCGACGAGCCGCTCGGCGCGCTCGATCTTAAAATGCGCAAGGAGATGCAGATCGAGCTTGCCGCCATGCACAAGAATATCGGCATAACGTTTATCTACGTTACGCACGATCAGGAAGAAGCGCTCACCATGTCCGATAAGGTTGTAGTAATGACGGATGGCGCGGTGCAGCAGTACGGTCCGCCCAAAAAGATATACGACGAGCCGGCTAACGCGTTCGTTGCCGACTTTATAGGCGAGAGTAATATTTTGTCGGGCGTTATGCGCAAGGACTTTTTGGTCGAGTTCTGCGGCACGGGCTTTAAGTGCTTGGATAAGGGTTTTGAAAAGGACGAGAAGGTCGACCTTGTCATTCGTCCCGAGGATATAATCATAAACGGCAAAAAAGGCGAGCTGGACGGCGAAGTAGTGTCTACCGTTTTCAAGGGTATGTACTACGAAATGGAAATACTCGCCGCCGATTATCAGTTCACGGTGCAGAGCACTGTCGAGCATACGCCGGGCGAAAAGGTCAAGCTCAATATCGAGCCCGACGGCATTCATATCATGAAAAAGCTTAAAACGGTCAACGAGTTTTCGGCGACCGTTACGGGCGAGAACACCGTCGAGTTCTGCGGCGGCGAGTTCGAGTTTAACAATACGCTCGACCTCGAACGCGGCGACGAGGTGCGCGTTTCCATACCGTTCGACAAGATCGAGCTTACCGACGACGAGGACGACGGCGTTATCGGCGCTAACGTTACGCAAACGCTGTATAAGGGTAGCTACTATCAGGTTCAGGTGTATACCGATGACGATAACGACTTCTTTATCGATACCGTGGACGAGTGGGATATCGGCGACCGCGTGGGTATTAAGATCGATCCCGCGGATATTTCGGTCGCGCGCGCCGAGAAGGCGGAAAGCGCCGCCGAGGAACAGGCTGCGGAAGAAACCGAGGAGGGCGAGACCGATGGCGAATAATACCGATACCGCGGTCATTGCGGACGGCGAGGGCCGCAAGCCCAAAAAGCTCAAAATACGCGGGATTAAGCGTTCGGCGTTCGCGCTGCCGTATCTTGCGCTGAGCATACTGTTCGTAGTCGTGCCCATGTTCATAATGCTGTACTACGCGTTCACCGACGGCGCGACGGGCGGCATTTCGGGCGCGAACTTCGTGCACTTCTTTTCCCGACCGAACATTATGGCGGTCATGGGCAAGTCGTTCCTTATCGCGTTTATAACGACGGTCGTGTGCTTCCTTTTGGCGTACCCCTTGGCGCTTGCGCTGTCGTCGTCGGCGCTCAACGGCAAGTTTATTATCGTAATGCTGTTCGTTCTGCCTATGTGGATCAACTCGCTTCTTAGAACGTACGCGGTCAAGATCGTGCTGTATATGCTCGAAATTTCCAATGCGTGGGTGGCGGTCACTATCGGCATGGTTTACGACTTTTTCCCGTTCATGCTGCTCCCGCTGTACTCGGTGCTGTCGGGCATGGACCGCTCACTTATAGAAGCTTCGCACGACCTCGGCGCGTCGCCGATAACGACGCTTTTCAAGGTCAGGCTGCCGCTGTCGCTGCCCGGGATTGTTTCGGGCGTGCTCATGGTGTTCATGCCTACGGTGTCGACCTTTGCCATATCCGACGTTTTGGGCGATACTTCCACATATATGTTCGGTAACATCATCAACCAGTGGTTCGCGAACAGCGGCGGTTGGAATATCGGGTCGGCGTACTCGCTCATACTTTTGGTGCTTATCGCCGTTACCGTTGTCATAGCCAACAAGCTGAGCAAGGGTCACTCCGCCGAGATAGGAGGTGTGCTGTGAATAAGAGAGTTAAGACGGGGCTTATTTGGACGTTCGTCGGCATTATGCTCGCCGTCATGTATATCCCTATCATTATATTAATAGTGTACTCGTTTACCGACGCTAAGGCGCTCGGCGTGTGGAGCGGGTTCTCGTTCGAGCTGTACAAGGATCTGTTCACCAACAGCAGTATCATGAACGCGTTTAAGAACTCGTTCATACTCGCGTTCGTGGCGGCGGCGCTTGCGACCGTGCTCGGCACGACAGCCGCTATCGGCATTTACTATATGCGCAAGTGGAAAAAGACGACGGCGAACTTTATCGCGAACATTACCATGGAGAACGCCGAGATCGTGACGGGCGTTACGTTCATGATGTTCTTCCTCGCGCTGCGCCTGCCGTACGGGTGGACGACGCTTATTATCGCGCACACCATGATAACCGTGCCGTACGTTATTCTGTCGGTCACGCCTAAGCTCGCTCAGCTCAATCCCAATCTTTACGAGGCGGGAGTCGATCTCGGGTGTTCGCCCATACGGTCGATGCTGACCGTGGTCGTGCCGCAGCTCATACCCGGCATGATAAGCGGGTTCGTCATGGCGTTCGCGCTCTCGCTCGACGACTTTATCGTTTCCAAGTTCGTCAACGGCAGTATCGAGACGATTCCCGTGTATTTGTATAACGCGCTCGCCAAGCGCGGCGCGGACCCCACGCTGAGAGCGTTGTCTGCGATACTGTTCGTGGCGGTGCTTGCGGTGCTTATCGCGCTCAACGTGGTTTCGGCTAAGCGTAAGAAGAAGGCGCTTATGGCGGCTAAATAACGGGAGCGTATTCATCGCGTGATACGGACTACGCAGCCACAGGCTGATTCGTTGCAAGCTATACACAACTATGAGATGAGCGACAAACCAAGGGACGTGCAACATTTGGTTGCCTTGGTCATGTAGGTGGGTCTACACTCCCGTCGCGCGCGTGCCGACTGTTGTCCGTCTGACGCGCGACTCCGCTCCCGTTAGGAGGGTGATTATGAAACTATCCAATAAATCAAGAAAGACGGTAGCCGCGCTGACTGCGGCGGTCATTGCCTGTGCCGCGCCCGCGACGCTCGTTGGGTGCACGGCGCGCGACGAGGTGCTTAGGATATATAACTGGGGCGATTATATCGACGAGGATCTTTTGCCCGAGTTCGAGGAATGGTACGAGGAGCAGACGGGGAAGCGCATAACGGTGCAGTACGATACGTTCGATACCAACGAGGACATGATAATGCGTATCGAGGTGCTCAATACCGATTACGATCTTGTTTGTCCGTCCGACTACATGGCGGAGCGCATGATCAAAGAAGGGCTGGCGCAAAAGATCGATCGGGATATTTTCGACATGACCGAGGACGGGTTCTTGTACGACGGGCTTGCCGAAATGGTCAGACCGTTCGATCCCGATAACGAATACTACGTGCCATACGTGTGGGGCACGTTCGGGATAATGTACGACACCGATCATATCGAGGCGGGTACAGAGGACATGAAGTCGTGGGAGGCTATGTGGTCGAGCGAGTATTCTAAGCGCATACTTATGAAAGACAGCGTGCGCGACGCGTACTCGGTTGCGAGCATTTACGCGAACCGCGACAAGCTATCCGCGCTCAGCGATAGTTATACTGATTATAATGAATCATACCAAGCCGAGATCACAAAGATCTTCTCTGAGATCTCAGACGCGAGTATTGCTCAGGCGCAGTCGACGCTTATCGAGCAGAAAAAGCTGTTATACAAGTACGAGGTGGACGACGGCAAGAACGATATGCTTGCGGGTACTACCGAGGCGTGGCTCGGGCTGTTCTGGACGTGCGATTCCTGCCTTATAATGCAAGAGGACGGCGGCGAGCATTTCTATTACGAAGTGCCCAAAGAGGGGAGTAACGTTTGGGTCGACGGCTGGATCATTCCCAAGTATGCGGGTAACGTCGAAGCGGCGAACTATTTTATTAAGTTTATCAATACCTACGACGACGAGTACGATTTTGCTATGCGGAACTTCGATTACATGGGTGCGTCCATGGCGAGCCGTGCGGTTATGGAAGACGCCAAGGCTGCGCTCTTGGAGGACGACGGCGAGGACGAGGACAGCTTGTTCTTTGAGAAAGAGGACTGGTTTAAGCCGATGTATATCGATATGCTGTTCCCGACCGAGGAGACGCTTGCGCGGTGCGGCGTTATGCGAGATTTCGGCAAGGCGCGCAGCACCGAGCTCGACAGTATGTGGATAGACGTTAAAACAAGCTAACTTACTTCTTTGAAAAGAAGTAAGCAAGAAACTTTTAGTGTCGGGTGTGGAATTGTGCGGGTGGTTTTTGCAAAACACCCGAATAAGAGCTTTTCGTAAGACGTTTCTCGACGTTGCTTTGAAAAGAAGTAGGCAAGAAACTTTTACGTTAAAATATTATAATATAAACAATACCGTCTGCTCTATATAGAGTAGGCGGTATTGTTTATTTAATAGTTATTTAACGTAAGTTTTCTTTGCTTACTTTCTTTCGAAAAAGAAAGTAAGAAGTTTTCTTTGCTTCTTTCTTGTTCACAAGAAAGAAGAGAAAAAATTACAATTGGCTGTAAGGCGTCCAGGCGGTGTAGTTTTTGATTTGACCTATCGTAGTTACGAAGTCGTACGTGCCGAGATTTCCCACGCTTTGTACCTTTATATCGCCCAAGCCGCTCGACGAAATGGTTTGCGTTTCTTGGTCTAGGTTTACGTTTCTTAGCGTTTCGGTCAAATTGATATTAACGAAGCTCATAATGTCTATTTTTGCAGTCAGCTTGCTTACGTAGTTGTTCGTTACAATATCGTCGTCGTCCTCGTTGTTCGCGCCGTTAAATATGATTTCGGCGTTTCCAAGCATTGTGTTTTGAGCTAATGCCTGTAAGTCTAAGTTAAAAGTATGATTTCCGTCGTTATAGTTATATCCGCCGAAGATATTGGCAAACGTTTTGGGCGTTGCGTTCGCCGAATAATCTTTTTTGATTTGCTCCTTAACCATATCTCTGAGATTTATAACAGCTAGGACTTTGGATTTGAACGGTATGAGATAGAATACGAAATTATCCATCAGCTTATCGGTATCGGACATCAGATTCGCCATGTCTTCGAGCGTATAAACGACGGCGATTTGTCTTGTTTTGTAGCTTTTAATTATAGTGCCCGTCGTGTACTCCTCCGCGCCGCTTATGTATATCTTGTTATTGAAGAAGAATAACTGGGTTTGGCTATCGTGAACATAGGTTGTGTTGCCGCTGTTATTTATAGTTATTGCGGCGGCTGTCATGAACTGCGGTAACGTTCCGGCGTTGCTTGCGATCAGTTCGAGCTTTTCTTCCTCGGTCAGCAAAGGTAAGTATTCGGTCTTACTCATAATCTTTACTTTTGCGTTGATGCGTATTTTTATATTGATTATATCGAGAGTGCCTAATGATATTGTAATGCTGACATTATCGGTATTGGAGCTGCTTGCGTCCGTGCTGCCGATTTCAAACTCCATCATACCCGCCGTATTCATTACGTCGTATAACAGGTGCTTGACCTTGGAGATATCCGAATAGTCGGCTTTGCCGTTGTTTTGGTTGTAATCGGCGGGAATTTCTATCTCTACCTCTGCGCCTGCTTCGAAGGGTAGGGCGAAGGTTTTGAGCTTAGCGGTGTTGACGTCGAGCCCGCCGACCGTGATTTCCTCTACGGTGTTCTTGACCGCGCCGTCCGTCATCTTTACGGTTACGTTCGACGTGCCTTCGGTCTGCGTGGTGACTTCGTTATCGATATCGGCGGACAGAATCTTGTGCGCGCCGCTTGTTTCGGTTTTGAACGATATACCGTTTACTATATCCTTGAACAGCTTGCCGTTTACCTTGCCGTCGCCCTGCGCGGGTTGTTCTTCGGGCTGTTCGTCTGCCGTAGCTTCGCCCGTCATTGCGTTCTTTGCAAGCTCGAACAGTTCGGTTGCTTCGCCTAATTGTTCGGCAAGCGTTTCGAGCTGTGCGGTCAATCCGTCGATACTGCCTGCGGTAAATACCGTGTTCCATGCTTCGCCGAGTTTAGCCGCGCCGTCCTTGGCGTAGTTCAAGGCTTTAACGCCGTTTTTGAGCGTTGCTTTTAATTCGTTAAGTCCCGCAATGTCCATCGATTCGAACACGGTGGTGTCGAGCTTTTGCACGTTTTCTTTACCGACGAGCTGACCGACCGTTTCGTCGTCCAAGCCCATTATGTTGAGCACTGCCGCAACGATCTGCAATACCGAGCGGTAGTCTATGGAAATGCGTTCGCCCGTGCCGTCCGCCGCCTGCTCGCGGTAGTCGACGAAAGCTAAGCCGTCGGGATAGCTGCTGTTGTTCACGACGTACAGGTCGAGATAGACGGGCAGGGTATTGCCGCTCGACCAAGCGTTGTAATTGCCGTCGGTTGCCGTTTGGATATCTATATAGATATGTGCTTCGAGATTGAGCTTGTATTTGCCGCTGCCCTCGATCGGCTTGCCGTTTTCGTCCGCTTGGTGTACGAAGCTGAGTTTGAGCGCCGACTTGCCGTCGATATTCTTTACGCTTATCTTTTTGGCGACCGCTTTAACGCCGTTTACAGTGAGCGGTTTATCTCTGCCCTCGGCGTCCTTGACCGCTTCGCCGTTCTCGTTCGTTTCGATAGCGAAGATTTCGTAATCGAATTTGAACGACTGCGCCTCGACGGTTATATCCTCGAATACGTTGTCGCCCTCGATACGCTCGTACTTGGTGGTAAACGTGCTTACGCCGTTGTCTATCGCTTCGACGAACTCGGCGATCGAGACGTAATCGGCGGCGGGCGCGGTGATTTCGATAGCTGTCGAGCCGATATAGTAATCGGTTACGTTGAAGCTCAGCCCGATCGCCTTGCCGCCGAGCGACAGGTTTGTGGTAGCGGTCGCGCCGCTTATGTACGCGCCGTCCTCGGTATATGTAAGGTGCGGGGTGGCGTTTACCGTCATGCCGAGCGCGTTGACGCCGACGGTAAGCTCGCCGTTCCTTGCGAGAACGTTGAACATACCGATGAGCGTTTTGAGCGTGCTGTCGCCCGCGATATTGCCGACCGACGAGAGCGTGAGCCCTATTACGTTTTGAATATCGCGCGCGCCCGAAATCTCGCCGAGCCGTTCTACAAGGAGCGAAATGCTGCTGAACGCGCTCGCGCTCGTGCCGCCGACAAGAAGCTTTTTGACCTCTTGCATTAAGTAGTGGTCCTCGTCCAAATAGTGGGTGAGTACCTCGTAAATACGTTCGCGGTCGGCGTCGATATCGAAGGACAGCTTGATTTTACCGCTGTCTACGTAAACCTTTTTGCCGACGAGCTTGATATTAACCTCCGTCGTATCGGCAGTGCCGTCGAACAGGTTAAGCTTGGCTTCGACCGCCAACGGGTCGAGCGATATTGCGACGGTGCCGCTTATATCGGTGGTCTTGCCGTTCCACAGCTCCGCCGTCGCGCCGAGATCGAGCGTTATGTATTTTGCGCCGTGTGCGCTCTCGATCAAATCGAACGCGGGCGCGATATACTCGGTCACGAGCGACAGCGGGATATAATCGGCTTCGTCGGTTACGGCTACCGTTTTCACGTCGGCGGCTTGTATGCCGAGATCGAGCGAATAAACTTCGCCGCTTGCCGACAAGGTTTGGAGCGTGCCGTTCTCGCCGTACACGGATGTGAGCGCAAGCTCGATAGAAGTTTCGTTGATTTGGATATTAAGCCCGAGCGCGGCGAGCTTATCGTCGTTTACAAAGTCGAGCGAGATAACCGACGAAACGTCGGGAATGATATCGGTAAGCGACAGCCCGAACCCGTTTTGCACGGGGTAGAGCGACGCGGCGTCTATAATTTGATCGAGTGTGGTGTTGAGAATCGCGTCGATGATCGCGGTCGCTTTTTCGTAAACGCCCGCTTTTATTCCGTCGATCTTTTCGAGGATATCGTAGATAGCGTTAAGCGAAAGCTGTTCGTAAATCTTGATGCCGTCGCCGATCGACGCGTAGATCTTGCCGTTCGTTATCGATATAACGACCTTAACGCCGCTTATCGTAAGCTCGGCTTGCGCCTGCAACCCGTGCTCGAAGCCGATATAAACGTTGCCCGAATAGGGGGTAATTACTTCGGTCCGTACTTCTTCGCCGTCGACCGAAGAAAGGGTATAGCCGTTTATATTGCCGCCGAGCGATACCGACATTGCCTTGCTCGAAAGGATATCGAGCGCGAGCGGAATGAACGGCTGCGCGGCTTTTATTATTTCGCTTGCTTGCGCGAACTCGCCGACGGGCGTGTTCACGCGATCGTTCGTCGCTGCTAAGCCCGTGAGCGAAGCTTTGACCTGTTCGCCGTCCACGCTCGTTATAAGCTCGATATTGCTCAAATCGAGTGCGAGCGTTACCGCGACCGAAAGGTCGTTACTGTCTATCACGGCGGTGAGTGCGCCGTCGGAGTACGTAAGCGAGGTGAGTGCGGACAGCGCGGTGTTTATCGTTTTGAGAACTTCGATATTGCCGTTCAAAACGGCGTCTATTATCTTTTGAATATCGGTCGGGATGATATCGCCGAGCGCGGTCAATAGCGCGGGAATATCGTCCGTACTGCCTACGATATTGATTTGCTTATAGGATACGTAAGCGGTTTTGCCGATAACCGTTGCGTTAAGACCGAGGTCCTGCATATCGAGCGAGGCTTTGAGCGCGCCGTCCGCAAAGTCGACGGTTATCTTCGCCGCATAGCTCTGCCCGAGCGCGTTTACCTGCATATCGGCGGCGAACGCTCCTGCGTCGACTATCTCCGCGGCTTTTTCGAGCGTTTCGGCGAAAACCGATATATCTATATATTCGTATTTATCCTGCGGCTCGTCTACCGTTACGCCGTCGGTGATAACCATGTCAGCCGTAATATCGATAGCATAGCCGAGCGCGGTGCCGTTTGCCGTGACTATCCCGTTTACGATGTCGACGGAAACGGTGAGCGAAATATCGTCGCCGCGCTTGATGTTTACGTAAAGCACGCCGTTTTCGTCGACGGTCACCGACTTGACGGAATCGAGCATTGTATTTATAAGCTTGGTAACGTCGATTGTTTGCTCGATCGTTACGTTGTTCATAAGCTCGGTTGCGGCGGGCTTGATCGCGCCTATGCTGTCGGCGTTGCCCTTGAATTTAAGCTTGCCGTTCGAAACATAGGTCGTGCCGTCCGCTACCGCGAAGTCGATAGCTTGACCGAACGCCGAAATGCTGCCGCAGGCGTTTATCTCGTCGCCCGAAATATCGATAGCGGCGTTGCCGGTAACCGAGTGTCTGCCCGCTTTGCCGCCGAGCGAAAGGTCGAAGCCTTTTGCTTGCGCGTACGGAATGGCGCTTTTTATAATCGCAGTGAGCTGAGCGAAGGTGATATACTCGGCGCCCGTGGGAACTTCCACCGCGCGGGGCTCGGGGTAGGCGAGGGCAAGGTCTGCCGAGGCGTTGACCTTGATGCCGAACCTGTCGAAGTCGATCCCGAAGTTCACGCCGCTCAGCTTGCCGTCGTCGCGGGTGAGCTTAATATCGATAGGCGCGGTGAGGAATTTTAAGCCGATACCGAGTTCGTTATCGGTGACGGTGAGCGAGTTTAACATATTTGTGTATTCGCTCAGTGTGGTGGGCATTATCGTTTTAAGCGTTTTAACGAGCGCGTCGACGTCCATGCCGCTGATCGCTTGTATCGCTTTAAGTAGGTCGGGGAGATCTTCCGCCGTGCCGCGCGCGTCGATATTGCCGACTTTTACGTAAACAACGTCGTTTACGTACTTGACGGAAAGGTCGACGCCGAGCATAGATAAAACCGCGTCGGCGGTTATTCTGTCGGTCGTGTCGATATACGCGGTTACGCCTACGGTAGCGCCCTGTGCCGCGATATTGCCGCTTACGCCGAACGTTTTGCTCGTTGCGGTCTTGATGATATCGGGGATAAAGTCGAGCGCGCCTTTAAGGTTGACCGCGCCGTCGGTCGAGGGTGCGGAGAATGCTTGTTTGAGCGGTTTCGCTTCGATCTTGATCGTTTGACCGAGAATTTCGACAACACCCGATATCGATTGAAGAGCTTTGTCGTCGTCGCGGATATAAATGGATGCGTCGATATTCGCTTTGCCGAGCGACGGATCGATAACGTCGAGGTCGAGGTCGAAGGGCATACGGATACGGGTAACGCCCTTGTCGCTCGTCATTTCGCAGTCGTTGAACACGCGCCCGAGCATATCACCGCCGAAAATTTGGGTAACGTCCAAGTCGAGCTTGGGCAGGGCGGACATGAGCGCCGCTATATCCGCGTTGCCCGAAAGCGCCGCGAGGTCGCTCGCTTCGATATAGCCGTTTACGTTATTGCATTTTATATTTACGCGGTCGTCGGCGTAGCGGAAGTACAGCGAGCCGATTAGCGCTTGAATATCGAGGTCCTTTATGTTGACCGAAGCCTTTACGTTGTACGCCGAAAGGTAGTCGTTCTTTATATCGAGCGAAAGATCGAGGTTCTTTGCTCCGCTTATGTAATCGGCAAACGCGCCCGCGAGATAGTCGGCGGGCGAGGACGAGCCTGCGGGAATTTCCGGCGGGGTGAACCCGTCGAGCTTGGCTTGCTCTACGAACGGCGTGAAGAAATCGCGTTCGGGAACTTCGCCGTTGGGATCGTCTATCTGCGTGAATATTTCGGTGACCTTGCTCGTGCAGTTCATTGCACCGAGTACGGGGATCGCTATGTCGTAGTTCTCGACTACCGTTACGTACAGCGGAGTCCAGTTCTCGTCGATACACACGGTGAGCGTGACCGCATAGAACTTGGGGTTCTGGTCGGCGCCGCCGAGCGTTCTGACCTCGTTGCGGTAATAAATGGAGCTTTTGTCGGCGTCGAGGGTGAGCTCGAACAGGTAATTGCCGTCCTCGCCGCGAACGAGGTTTTCGGGAACGTAAAAGTCGAAGCCGAACCCGTCGTCGCTTTCGTCGCTCGACGTGAGAACGCCGTTCGCCTGAGATTGCGTTTGCGGCGCGTTAAGGTCTTTAACACCGAGGATCGTTTCTTTGGTTACTACGTATTTGCTGAGCTGGTTGGGTACGGTGCCGTACGCCGCGCTGTAATCGTCGTAGCTCATTGCGTACGCCTTGTCGCCGTAGGTCGCTTTGCCGTTGCTGACCGAGGTCGACGGGCGGAATATTATAATGCCGTTGTCGGCGTATTTCTGTTCGGCAAGGTTTTTGAGCGAGGACGAGGAGATCGTTTCCGCGTAGACTATACCGTCGCCCGTTGCAACGCGGGTGTTGTGAATGCTCTGAGTGTAAGAGGATATGCCAAGGTCCGCCGAACTCGCACCGTCCGATACGCCCTTAAAGAAGGACGCGTGGTGGATCTTGTACGCAGCGAATTGAAGGTTGGATATAAGGTCGTAATCGCTCGGCGTGCCGCTGTCGGGCAGCTCTTTTTCCATGACTATCGTTTCGCCGAAGCCTGCTTTATGTATAGTCCCGTCGGACTTGAAAGGATCGGTAAAGCCCGCAAGCACACCGATGACAAGAACTATGATCAAAGACAAAATTAATATTTTACGTCGCTTAAAGAACGTGGATTTCTTCATTAAAGATTTGGGTTGCATATATCCTCCGAAACGAAGTTCGGCACAATTTAATTTAAAAAGACCGAAAAGACTGAAATAGTCGTTGTCTTAATGCTAATTGTAACATTTTATGCCGCAAAAGTCAATAACATTTAGACAAAACCGAGAAATTTTGTTGAAAAAGACCTAAAAATCAATTAAAAATTAAGAATTGGCAATTAAAAAGCGAGGATAAAATTCGAATTCGGCAAAACTCGCGCCGTAATTGTCATATAATAAGTGTGAAAACGGTTGACAAACGTGGTTTTTAATAGTATAATACATAAACACGATTGATGCGGGGTGGAGCAGTTAGGTAGCTCGTCGGGCTCATAACCCGAAGGTCGCGAGGTTCAAGTCCCGCCCCCGCTACCAAGACTCCCAAGACGAAAGTCTTGGGAGTCTTTATATTGGGGCGGACTTGAACCCTAGGGCGTGAGCGTTAAGAAAATATGCCTGTGGCATATTTTCAGCGAACGCGCGAGCCGCTGTACGGCGAAGCGGGCGGGTTGCTTAGCAAGCCGCGCCAGTCCCGCCCCCCGCTATAAAAACTCCCAAGGCAAAAGCCTTGGGAGTTTTTATATTAGGGCGGTGAGCGTTAAGAAAATATAAGCGTAAGTTTTCTTTGCCTACTTTCTTTCGAAAAAGAAAGTAGGTTTTTTGCAATCGAAATTTCATAAGCCTATTGACAATCGGTTTATCGGGTGATATAATTATAAAAGACTGAAATTACGGTGCGGGCTTATGACCGCGCTTTACATACGGGGGTAGGACAGATGGGAGAGATTTCGACGTCCGAAAGCGGTAAAACGAAAAAGAACAAGGGCAAGGCGCGCAGGATAGCTTCTTGGTGCGGGCTTGCCGTGCTGTTTGCAATTTGCGCGGCGTTGCTTGTTCATTCGCTTTTGTGTATATTCATGGACGGGTACTATCCCACGTTCGGCGGGTATCGGCTTATTGCAGTAGTGACCGATTCTATGGAGCCCGAAATCCCCACGGGCGATATGATCGTGACGAAGGTGCCCAATAGCTCCGACGAGATTAAGGAGGGCACGGTCATAACTTTCGAGGTCAAGGACGGAAACAATACATATCTTCTTACTCACCGCGTGACCGCAGTGCGCGTAGACGGCGAAACGGGCGGTATCTCTTACACGACCAGGGGCGACAACGCCGACGGCACGGATAGGATCCACCCCGAGTTCGAGGACGTAGTGGGTATCTATACGGGCAACCGTTGCGGCGTGTTTGGATACATATTCGGGTTTATACAGTCGAGCCAGGGCGCTATCGCGCTTATCGTTATAGTGTTCATTATTATCCTGACAGTTATTATAATTTGGTTTGTTAATAAGGTCACAACCTGGCGTAGGATAGCGATGGAAGCGCTTCAAAAGAGCGGCTCGATGCTGTCGGGCACCGATAACCCGCGCGCCAATACCGTTGCCGACGTTCTGGGTATAGTTTCCAGAGACCCCAAGAACCGTCTCGATCTTAAACGCAAGAACAAAAAGCTCGAACGGTTTATGCGTACGGGCTCGCTTCCGAGACGCCCGTACAGCGATGACGTGGACGATCACGCCGAGCCGGATATGCCGCAGAGCGAACCCGCTCCCGTTCAGGAGCAGCAGCCCGTGCAGGAGAACACGGATACTGCCGTTGCTACGCCCGAGGTCGCGCCTATCGAGAGCGCCACGCCCGCACCCGAACCCGTACAGGAAGCGGTGCAGGAACCCGCGCCCACGCCCGAACAGCCGCACGATATTGTGGACGAACTCGGCGAGGTCGCGGCGACCACGCAGGCGGCGGTCGATTCTACCGCAAAGATACGGTACGACTATACCTGCCGCGCGCGGCTCATTCAGCTCAAACCCGAGGGCAAGGACTTCTATTCGCTTATCAAGAACGAGCTTTTGTCGTATGCCAAGGTTTCCGCCGAGGACACCAAGAGCTTCGAGAAGTACACCGTCGATAAAAATATCATTGCGCGCATAACCGTGCGCGGCAAGACCCTTAACGTCAGCCTTGCGCTCGATCCCGACGATTACGTTGATACCAAGTACAGAATGTGGCGGAACAAGAACAACACGCCCGCCAAGCTCAAAATTACTTCCGCTCGCCAAGCGGAGTACGCGATAGAGCTTATCGCCGATATGATGAATTCGCTTGGGCTTTCCAAAAAGCGCAACTACGAGGCGCAGGACTTCTATATGCCTTACGAGGGTATCGCTTCGCTATTGTCGAAAGGACTCGTTTGGCGCAGAAAGGTGGTTATACCGCGCGTCGTAGAGGAATGCGAGCGGCTCAGCTACGATATGACCTTGTCGGCGCGGCTCTCTCAGCTAGACAAGGACGACAAGGTGAGATATTCTACCGTCAAGAACGAACTTTTGTCCTACGAAAACGTGCGCATAAACGAGGGCAAGCGTGCCGAAACGTATATGATAGGGCGTAAGACGGTCGCAAAGATCAACGTCAGCGGCAAGACGGTATGCTTGCTCCTTGCGCTCGATCCCGAAAAATACGCGGACGGTAAATTTAAGGTTGCCGCGCTCAACAACCCGAGAACGCCGCTTAAATTCAGGCTGTCTGGCGACGAACGCACCGAGTACGCGCTCGAGCTCATTGCCGACCTTATGGCGGGCGAAGGCACGATCAAGAACGAAAACTACGAACCGACCGATTTCCGTCCCGAGTACGAGAATATCGTTGCGCTTATGAACAAGGGTCTTGCCAGGCGCAAGCTTACCAACAAGACGCAGGAGTTTGCCGTCGAGCTGGTTAAAAAGAAATAGTGGAAAGACCAGCCTGCAAAACATATTTTTGCCTAGTGTTCGACTTCGACGTGAAAAAGAACGCCGCTTCGCTGAAAGCGCGGCGCGACTGCACGCCCGAAGAACTCGGCATATATAATAAGACCGAGGTCGAGAGGTTTATCGTCGATAGGCTCGGCGTCGTGCCCGAATGGCGCAGACATCGGTTTATTTTGGGCTGTAACGAGAACTACGACGTGGACGTGAACGTAATGCTTCGCGCCACGTTAAAGGACCTGTTTGGAAAAGAAGATATTATAAAGCGCGCGTGCGAACAGTTCGGCGTTTCCGCTGCGCTCGTCATCGTGCCGTATATCGTAGCCGACTCGGACGAGCCACATCAGCTTCTTTCGCTCGATAGAGATATTATAGATTTTATGTCGCGGTCGGGCATGGCTATGGACCTCGATTATTATATAATATAAGATAACGGGATATCGATTGACTTCTTTCTCATTAGGTGATATCATTATAATCACCGTAAAGCGGTCAATCTTTTTTGTTTAGTCAGGTTTATGTTATTTTACGACGCGATAGTAGTAGGTGCGGGGCACGCGGGGATAGAAGCGGCGCTCATACTCGCCAAAACGGGCGTTAAAACGCTCGTGTGTTCGATAACCGTCGACAACGTCGGTTATATGGCCTGCAACCCGTCCATTGGCGGCACGGGTAAGGGTCATCTCGTGCGCGAGCTCGACGCTCTCGGCGGGTTTATGGGTATCGCAGCCGACGCGTGTGCTACGCAGATCCGTATGCTCAATTCGTCCAAGGGACTTGCCGTGCGCTCGCTCCGTGCGCAAGAGGATAAATACAAGTACCACGCTTTTACCAAGCGCGCTTTGGAGTGCGCCGAAAACCTGACAATGCGGCAGGACGAGATCAAGTCTATCGCCCATAACGGCAAGGACTTTACCGTCGAATGCGTGACGGGCAATATTTATTGCGCAAAAGCGGTCGTTATCGCTACCGGCGTGTACATGGACAGCACCATCATTTGCGGTCGGTCGGTGGAAAAGCGCGGGCCCGTTTGCTTTTGCCGCAGCGAGTATCTCGCTCGGTCGCTCGGCGCGCTCGGGTTCGAACTAAGAAGATTTAAAACGGGCACGCCCGCGCGGCTACTCGGCAGGTCGATCGATTTTAACAGGCTCGAAATCCAGTCGGGCGACGACGTGCCGTACACATTTTCGGCACTCACCAAAAAGCAACCGAAGAACAGCTCGGTGTGCTATCTCGGCTACACCAACGAGCGCACGCACGAAATTATCCGCGCCGCGCTTTGGAATTCGCCGCGCAAGCTCGGGCTTATTACGGGCACGGGCGCCAGGTACTGCCCGTCGATAGAAGATAAGATAGTAAGGTTCGCCGACAAGCCACGCCATACCTTCTTTTTGGAGCCCGAGGGCGAGGGTACGGACGAGTGGTATATCCAGGGCATATCCACCTCGCTCCCGCCCGACGTTCAGCGCGAAATGTACCGCTCGATCGAGGGGCTGGAAAACGTGGAAGTAGTACGCGACGCATACGCAATTGAGTACGAGTGTATTGACGCGCGCGAGCTTTATCCCACGCTCATGTCCAAACGTATAGAGGGCTTATTCTTTGCGGGGCAGGTCAACGGCACGAGCGGGTACGAGGAGGCGGCGGCGCAGGGCGTGCTCGCTGGGCTTAACGCTTCGGCGTATATTACGGGCGGTGAGCCGCTAGTTCTCGACCGCACGAACAGCTATATCGGCGTAATGGCGGACGACCTGGTGACGGTCGGCAGCGACGAGCCGTACCGTATGCTGACGGGCAGAGCGGAGTGCCGACTGAGCTTGCGGCAGGACAACGCCGACCTTCGGCTTACCGAGCTTGTTGAGCGGTTCGGCACGGTATCGCCCGAGCGCAAAAAGCTGTTGAACAAAAAGAAACGCGATATAGAAAAATGTCGCGAGTTGCTTAAAGTCAAACCGCCGTTCGAGGTGGTCGAAAAGCTGTTCGATGTGGCGGGCGAGGAGAACGCGCGCCGCGATATGACGGTGGAAGAAATACTGCGCCGCCCCAATATCACGCTCGAACTGTTCGACGAGTACCTTAACGTTTTCGACGGTACTATGCCGTCGGCGCGGCTCGAAGTGTACGCGGCGGTCAGGTACGACAGCTATCTCAAACGCCAGTCCGCCGAGCTCAAAGAGAAATCACGGCTTGAAAATATGCGCTTGCCGCACGACCTCGACTACATGACGGTCGACGGGCTGAGAATGGAAGCGCGCGAAAAGCTCAACGCCGCTAAGCCCCTGTCTATCGGTCAGGCTTCGCGCGTGAGCGGCGTCACTCCCGCCGACGTGTGGGTGCTTATTAATAAGTTTAGAAATTAATAATAAAACAGATAAAATTATCGGCGCGGTAGCAATCGTTATTTTCTTTACTTATTAATCAAAATAATGTATACTATAAATTATGAAAATCGCGACGGCGGCAAAACCTATATTCAAAGACAAAAAGCGCAGAGTGTGGGAGCTTGACTTTTTGCGTGGGTTCGCCGTTCTCGCTATGTGCTTCGATCACTTAATGTATGATTGTTCGCACCCGAAAGATTTTTTTTCAAACTTTAAGGTCGGCGTAAACAGCTTTGCCGACGGGGTTTATAAATTTGCGGTAAGCTATTGGAAATCGACAAGCGATTACGGGTTCAGGTTTTGGGCGCACTATTTATTCGTGTTCCTATTCCTCTTTCTTGTCGGGACAAGCTGTGCGTTCTCGCGCAACAATACGCGCCGCGGCGCGCTGTGCGGCATTGCCGCGCTCGTGTTTACGGGTGCGACCTTCGTATGTAAAGCGATAGGGTTCATGGAGGATGGCGTGGTGTTCGGCATACTCGACTGTATCGCCATGAGCATACTCTGTACCGCTGCGCTCGACAGCCTTACAAACCTCGGCGCATGGATAACCTCGCCGACCCCTACCAAAAAACAAAAAGCGGTCGTTAAGGCGGGCGAATATATCAATCTTTACGCGCCGCTCGTTTTGGGCGCGGTAATTTTATTCGTCGGGATTTTTAACCAATTCTGGACGATACAGTTCGATAGGTATTTTACCGACGAGCATTTTTTAGGATATATTTTCGGCAAGTACGCGTTCGGCGACGACTGGTTCGGGCTGTTCCCTTACCTCGGCGCGGTGCTTATCGGCACGTACTGGGGCAAGGCGGCGTACAGTACGCGCGCGTCGCTGCTTCCCGCGCTCGATGGGAAGTGGCACAAGCCGGTTATCTTTGTCGGACGGCATGCGCTGATTTTTTATTTTCTTCACCAGGTCGTGCTTGCGGGACTTTTTATCCTTATCGGGCTGTGCATGGGATTTTCTTTGTAGGGAGCGTTTATGTTACTTTATCAATCGTTAAAAGACGCATATAAAAAAGACGGCGAGTGGACAGCGTTTACCTACATGGGTAAGAGCTTTTCGTATGCTCGATTATTTTCCGCAATAGACGAGACAGCGGCGCGGTTGTCGTCGCTTATTAAAGAGGGCGACGTCGTTACGATATGTATGCCCAACACGCCCGAGTGTGTGTATTGCTTTTACGCTATCAACAGGGTGGGCGGTATCGCGCACATGGTGCACCCGCTCGCGCCGCTCAACCAGCTTAAAAAGTTCATGGACAAGGCTAAGTCCAAGCTGCTTATAACTTTATCCATCAATCTCGAAAAATACGCGCCGCTTACCGATTTGTATCCTATTATTTCCGTTCACCCCGCGCGCTCGCTTTCGCCGTTGCTTCGGTTCTTGTTCGATATTAAGGTCAAGCCGTACAAGGGTGATATGAAAGGCATTACGCGTTTCGACGAGCTTAACCCCGTCGAGCTTCCCGCTCCGCCCGCGCGCGACGGGAACAGCGTGGGCGTGTACCTGCACAGCGGCGGCACAGGCGGCGAGCCTAAGATCATAGAGCTCAGCGACGAGTCGATAAACGCGCTTGCGCGGCGCGGGCTGGAAGCGCTCTGCATAGATGACGCGCACGGAATGTATATGCTCGCGGCGCTGCCAATGTTTCACGGGTTCGGGCTTGCTATGTGCATACACACAACGCTCTCTTACGGCGGCGTGAGCGTGCTCATGCCTAAGTTCGAGCCCAAGACGACCGTCAAGCTTTTAAAGAAAAACAAAATGCACTTTATAATCGGAGTGCCCAATCTTTTTCGCGCGCTGCTCAAACAAAAGGACTTTAACGGCGCGGCGCTCAAAAATCTGTACGTCGGGTTCGTGGGCGGCGACTGTGCGCCGCAGGATCTCTTGGACAAGTTCAACGAACGGTTAGAGAGCGCGGGCGCAAAGGCGCGGCTGTTCGAGGGCTACGGACTGACCGAAACGGTCACCGTTTGCGCCGTCAATAATTACGATCATAACCGCACGCGTTCTATGGGATATATGCTGAGCGACCTAGACGCGATCATCGTCAACCCCGACGGTACGACGCCGCTTGTGGCGGGCGAGAAGGGCGAGATCGCGATCGCGGGCGACACGCTCATGCTGGGGTATCTCGACGCGCGGGAAGAAAACGAGCGTGTGTTCTTCGAGCACGACGGAAAGCGATATGTGCGCACGGGTGATTTCGGCTACGTGGACGAGGACGGCTATCTGTATTTTATTCAGCGGCTGAAACGTATTATAAAGATTGCGGGGATAAGCGTTTATCCCAAGGAGATAGAAGCTTCCGTGCTCGAAGTCGACGGTGTCACGGGCGCGTGCGCCGTCGAGTACAAGGATCACGGCAAAACGCGTATCGCGCTCTACTATACGGGCAAGCCGCAGGACGAGAACGCGCTGCGCAAAAAGATAGAAAGCGATCTGTCGCACTACGCCGTGCCGACGATAGTCGAGCTTATAGACGCGCTGCCGCTGACGGCGGTTATGAAAATCGATACGATCGCGCTTTCAAAGCGCGCCGAAAGCACATTCATCGCGTGATACGGGCTACGTTTGGTTCGGCGGCTTGGTCATGTAGGTGGGTCTACACTCCCGTCGCCGCCTCGCCAACTGTTGCCCGTCTGACGCGCGACTGAGCTTTCGGGGAACTGTCCGATTTAAAGGAGAGAATTGTAATACCATGAAAATCAAGTTTTTGGGTACAGCCGCCGCAGAGGGCGTTCCCGCGGTGTTTTGCAATTGCAAGACCTGTCGGCATGCCAAGGAGACGGGCGGCAAGAATATACGGACGCGCAGTCAGATACTGATCGACGACGACACGCTCTTCGATTTCCCGATGGATACGTATATGCATATGCTCACGTATCGATTCGATCTATCCAAAATCAAGCGCGTGCTTATAACCCATGCGCACATGGACCACTGCTATCCGCAGGAGTTCTGTATGCACGGTGGGCCGTTCGCGCACGACATGACCGAGCAAAACATTAAGGTGTTTTGCAACCAAACCGTTCACGACATGTTCATGTCCGATATTAAGCGCGAGGTTCGTCCCGAAGTAGAACAAACGATTTCAGTAAATACGTTGCGCCCATTCGATGAGGTCGTAGACGGCGATATGCGCATTATCGCGCTGCCCGCGTCGCACACGAAAGGCGAGCAGTGCTTGGTCTATTATTTGGAGCGGAACGGTGTAGGAATATTGCTCATGAACGACACAGGCCCGCTCGAATTCGAGGTGTTCGAGCGTTTGTATGGTATGAGCGCGCGAGTCGATTTGGCGGCTCTCGATTGCACCTACGGCGCGATAGAGCACGGCGCGGGTCGACACATGGGGCTTTACGATATAAATAACCAAGTAAAACTGATAAGACAAGCGCGGCTTTTTAAAGAGAACTCGACAGTGATCGCAACGCACCTTTCGCACAATACCGATCTCGATTTCGACGGAATAAAAGCGCTCGCCGATCCGCTCGGAATTACCGTCGCTTACGACGGCATGGAAGTCGAACTGTAATAAGCCGATAAACGGCCAGAAAAACGCGAACATTTCTTTGAAAAAATTTTTATAAAATTCTTGATTTGTATTTTCGCGTATGATATAATATGTAAAGACATTATTGTTTTAATCAATTACTTGGAGGAAATGATGGCAAGTAAAAAGACCACCGAGCAGACTCGCGCAGAGGCTGCCGAAGCGCTCAAAAAAGCTGCCGAGCTCATAGCGTCGCTCAATAACCAGCTTGATGAGTCTGCACCCGCCGAGGAAGCTGCGCCTGCGGAAAAGAAACCCGCGGCGAAGAAGCCTGCGGCTAAATCGACAACGGCTAAAAAGCCCGCGTCGACGGCTAAGAAGACGACTTCTACGGCAAAGAAGCCCGCGACCAAATCTTCTTCTACCGGTAGCAAGTCGACAGCTTCTAAGTCCTCGACGGCGGCTAAAAAGCCCGCCGCAAAAAAGCCTGTTCAGAAGAAAGAACCGGTAAAAGCCGAGGAGCCCAAAGAGGAAGCGGTCGAAGAGCCTACGGTTACCGAGACGGTCGAGCCTACGCCTGAACCTGTCAAGGAAGAACCGAAGCCCGTTGCCGAGCCCGCTCCCGAGCCTGTTAAAGAGCCCGAACCCGTTAAGGAAGAACCCGCACCGGAACCGGTTAAGGAACCAGAACCTGTCGTAACACCCGCGGAAGAACCCAAAACGGAAGAACCTGCGGCTGTCTCGTCGACTACTACTACGGTAACGACGACCACCAAGACCAAAAAGACTACGGCTATCGCGGCGAAGTCCAACGACTTTATCAATAATAAAGGCAAGCTCCCGCTGTTTATAATAGCCAACATCCTGCTTTTTGTCAGCGGTTTGGCGCTTCTCATTTCGGCGTTCGACATTACGACCGGCACGGTCAACGGCAAGAACACCTCGGAATGGTACAGCGTATTCGGGTATCTCGGCAAGAGCGCCGAAGTCAAAGGCTACCTCACCGGCATGGCTGGTAATTGGGTAGGCGGCGGTTACGCCATAATGGGCTTCCTCATGTTCATAGCCTTCCTTGTTCCGATTGCGCTCGTAGTTAAAAACCTCATACTGTTCTTTGTTAAGAAAAATAAAAACGTTCACGCGCTTGACGCTGTTGTATCGTTCGCATTCATGCTTGCGTATCTTGCTTTCACCGGTTTGTTCGGTGCTAACGTAAGCGCAGGTCAGGGCATTGCGTTCGTTATCTCGATAATACTTCTTGCGTTTACTATTTTCGTAACGGTTATTCAGAGCCACGGCAGATTCCCTTGGTACTCGATAGTCAATATCGTACTCATTCTTATAGCCGTTCTGCTCATTACAAACTCGGCTGTGTATACAACGGCAAAAGGCGGTTCCATTTATGCCGCTAACGCCGCGGCAAATTCGGGCGGCTCGGGCTTCGCGTTCTTCCTGCTTATAATAACGCTCGCCGCACTTGTCTTGTTTGTGCTGATGCAGCTCGTCCGCATTCCCAAGATCGGCGGTATCTTCGATATCATCATCCCCGCAGTTGCCGGCGGTTGCTCGCTCGTTGCGATCATATCTATGGCGGGTGGCATGCCTAAGGGCGACAGCATGGGCGGCGGATTTATATTCGGCATCATCTTCACGCTTCTGCTTGCCATCGTCAATATTCTGTTCACTGTCATTCCCGTGCTCAATAAGCACAAGGTCAAGATCATAGACAGAACGGCGAAAGTCGCGGCTCAGCCCGCGCCCGCCGAGACCGAAGCGGTTGCGACCGAGGAAACTACCGTTGTTACGACTACTACAACGACCACGACCGTGGGCGGCGAAACGACCTCGACCGAGACATCGTCGACCGAAACCACTGCGGCGCCTACCGATAAAATCACTTGCCGCGCGTGCGGAAAAGAGAACGGCGTCGACGAAACGTACTGCTGCTATTGCGGCAACAAGCTTAAATAATTAAAGATCAATAAATAAAAAACGGCTGTATCGTGAGTTTCGGTACAGCCGTTTTTAATAAATGGAACAATGGTTTTTAGTATATCTGTATTTACTTGACATTTATAAATGTGCGGAGTATAATATACTCGTCTAAATCGAAAGGGTGCGCCTGACGGTAAAGACGGTTTTTATTTCACTGCATACGCCGTACCCGATAAAAGGTTAGGCGGTTGCAACTGTCCGAGTTTAATATGTTTTTTTGCGCACCCTAATAAGAGGTGCGTTTTTATGTGCGAACAAAACAGAATAGCCGTGCTAGGTATAATCGTATCGGACGTGCAAGCTGTGGAAAGCGTAAACCGTGTTCTTCACGACGCGGGCAAATACGTGCTTGGACGGCTGGGCTTGCCTATACGTGATAGGGGTATAAATGCTATCACGCTCGTGCTCGACGCGCCCGTTAATGCCGTCAATGCTTTAACGGGCAAGCTCGGCGCGATAAACGGCGTCAGCGCAAAGGCAATGTTTGGAAAAGAATAGTGCATAAGGCACCAGACATTGGGTACGGGAAAGGATAAAACTACCACGTAGTGGTCAACTCCTGTACCTTGACCTCTAATCCCTAAAACTAACTTTAAAGGAGATATATTATGAAAATCAAAAAGCTTTTATGTTTGGTCACTGCGGCGACGTTCGCGCTTCCGCTTGCCGCGTGCGGTAATGAAGAAACGGGCGAGACGGTGCATATCTATATGCCCGACGGCGCGCCCGCGATCGCGCTCGCTTCGCTCATGGATGCGGGGTACTCTCGTGCCGAGTTCACTGTCGTAAACGCCGAAACGATTGGGCAAAGGGTATCGACGGGTGCGGCGGACATGGCGATCATGCCTATCAACGCCGCGGCTACGCTGTACAACAAGGGCGTGGATATTCAGATCCTTACCGTGAACACGCACGGCAATCTTTATATAATAGGCGACGGCGACGGTGACGAGTTCGAGCTCGGCGATCTCGTAGGTAAAAAGCTCGGCTCGATAGGGCAAAACGCCGTTCCCGAATACACTTTACGTATTCTCCTCGATAATCTTAAAATCGACTACGAGGTTTCCGAAACTGCTGTATCCGGCAAGGTCGCTATCCGCTATGCCAAAGACGGCAGCGCGCTTTTGCCCATGATCAACAAGGGCGAAGTCGACTACGCGCTTATCGCCGAGCCTGCGGCGACCAACGCCATGAACAAGTTTAACAAAAAGCTTCTTTGCGATATGCAAGAACAATGGCAGGAGCTGTTTGAGAGCGATTATCCGCAGGCCTGTCTTGTGGCGAAAAAATCGTTCATAGAGAGCGACGGAGACTACGTAGAGGACTTTATCAAAACGCTCGAAAAGAACGACGGTTGGGCGGCCGCTCATCCCGACGAAACGGTCGAGGCGATCAAGGCGCACATGGAAGAGGGGACTGATCCGTCGCTTGCTTCGCTCAATGCGACAATAATTAAGAATTGTAATATTAAGACGGTGCGCGCCGAGGACTGCATAGAGGATTGCCGCGCGTACTTCCGTTTGCTTACCTCGCTTAATACAGATATCGGCACGGTGCTCGCGGAGCTTCCCGACGACGATATTTATTATAAAGGATAATGTCCAAGTCGGCAAAAAAAATTGCCTATAATATCGTCTACGCCGTTTGCGTAATCGGTATATCGCTTGCAGTGTGGTCGATCGCCGCGCTTGCTATCGGATCGGAGTTCGTACTGCCCAACGTAGAGCAAACATTCGTCGCGCTCAAAGGCGTTCTTAAAATGAGCGTTTTTTGGCGTGCGTTAGGCGGAACGCTCGCGCGCAGTGCGATCGGGTTCGGGATATCGCTTGTGCTGTTCGGCGTAACATTCTTTTTCGCTACTGCGTTCGAACCGTTCAGGCGTATAATCGAGCCGATAATATCCGCGCTAAGGGCAATGCCCGCCGTGGCGATCACGCTTGTGCTGGCGATAGTGCTGGGCGGGTACGGAACGCCCATAGTCATGGGAGTGCTCGTAATCATGCCGATAATGTACTCAGCGGCGCGGGCGCGCACTTCGTCGGTCCAGCGCGAGCTAAAAGAGATTTGCAGGCTGAACGGCGCGGGTAAGCTTCAAACATTCAAAGCGTTATGGTTTCCGTGCCTTGCGGGCGGACTTCCCGAAAGCATGGCTACAAGCTTCTCTTACAATATAAAAGCGGTGATCGGCGCGGAAGTGCTTGCGCAGACCTCCAAAAGCCTGGGTATGCTGATGAAACAGGCGCAGGCGTATTTTGAAACCGCCATGCTCATAGCGTTCGTGCTTGCGGCGGTCGTCGTTGCCGTAATATTCGAGTTCGCTATAAAGTGGATGCTTTCGCTCGTATTCCGTAAATACGTAGATTGAATTTAATAGAACACAATTAAAAGACCGTCGCTTCCCAGCGGCGGTTTTTCGTTTTATAGTTTGTATTTTTGCGATTAAAGCTTGATTTTGTTGTATATAGGTGATATAATGTGAATATGCAAGACAAGATCAAAAAGACAAATAGTCCCAAGACGACGCCTAAAACGACCTCGCCTAAGACGGTAGCGCCGACGACGACGCCCAAAACGACTTCGCCGAAGACAACGGCGCCCAAGACCACCACGCCAAAAACGACTTCGCCCAAGACTACGACGACGCCTAAGACCGTTTCGCCGACGAAGTCGCGCACGGCGACCAAGACGATAGAGCCTGCCGAGGAGACCGAGGTTCGGGCGGAGGTCACGTCTACCGTTGAGCTGCCCAAAACGAACACGCCGTCCAAAAAGAAGACGGTCGCGCACGAACGCGCCACTACTCGCATTATAACCAAGGACGCCGAGTACAATACCACGAAAGGGTATTCGATGAGCACTATCGACCCGTCGGTCATAGACAGCTCGGTATTCGATGATGACGACGGCGTGGTTACCGAAGAACCGACTGCGGGGTATTACCACAAGTCGATGACTATTGATAATACCATGCTTTCGCACGAGGCTGTCAAGAGCCGCAAGCGTTCGGGCAAGCGGCGCAAGCAAAAGACGGTCGATCTTACGGTCGCCGAGCGTTACAACCCCGATCCCGAACGCGGCTTGTCCAACGAGGTCGTTGCCGCGCGTATCGAGCAGGGCTACGATAATTTCGTCAAGAAGAAATCGGGCAAAAGCTATCTTTCGATTTTCCTCAGCAATATATTTACGTTCTTTAATATTTTGACGTTTATAGTCGCGGCGGCGCTTATCATAGTCGGCGCGGGCTTTACTCAGCTTTTCTTTATAGTTATTATTACCGCTAACGTTCTGTTGGGTATATTCCAAGAAGTGCGGTCCAAGATGAAGCTCGACAAGCTGTCGCTCGTGTCCGCGCCGAGCGCGGTCGTCATTCGCGAGGGCGAGCGGACTGTCATACCCACATCCGACGTTGTGCTCGACGATATTATTTGCTTCGAAATGGGTAAGCAGATCTGCACCGACTCCATCGTCGTCAAGGGCGAGTGCGAGGTGAACGAATCGATGCTTACGGGCGAGAGCGAGCCCGTTAAAAAGCACGTAGGCGATATGCTGTACAGCGGTTCGTTTATAAGCAGTGGTTCGGTCGTGGCGCGCGTTGAAAAGGTCGGCTCCGCCAACTACGTGGAAACGCTCACCTCCCACGCCAAAAAGTATAAAAAGCCCAAGAGCGAGCTCATGAACTCTATTAAGCTCGTTATCAAAGTTTTGTCGCCGTTTATTATCGCTATCGGCGCGCTCATGGTCTGGACGAACTACCGCAATATCGTGCCCGCGGGTCTGACCGCTACCGCCGCCGACTGGAACAAGATCGTTACGAGCGCAGCGGGCTCGGTCATAGGCATGATTCCGTCGGGTATGTTCCTTTTGACTACGCTCGCGCTGTCAGCGTCGGTTATACGGCTTGCGCGCAAGCAAACGCTCGTTCAAGACTTGTACTGTATAGAAATGCTCGCGCGCGTCGACGTGCTGTGCCTCGATAAGACGGGCACTATCACCGACGGCTCGATGCAGGTCAATAACGTTATCGAGATCAAAGGTCACGAGAGCGCGCACTCTATCGGCGATATTATCGGGTCGATGCTCACCGCGACGGGCGATAACAACCAGACCGCGCTCGCGCTCGCCAATAAGTTCGGGTACAGCAAGGCGCTCAATCCTACCGCCGTTCTCCCGTTCTCGTCGAGCCGCAAGCTGTCCGCGGTTTCGTTCGAAAACGAGGGCACATATATGCTCGGCGCCCCTGAGTTCGTGCTCAAAGACATGGGCGTGCGTATCGAAAAGATAATCAACGAGAATGCGTCCAACGGCTACCGCGTAATGGTGCTCGCGCATTCGCCCGCGGAGATAGTGGGCGAAAAGCTTCCCGCCGTGCGCCGTCCCGTGTGCTTGCTTATCATCGAGGACCATATCCGCGAGGACGCTATCGAGACCATTAAATGGTTCAAGGAAAACAACGTTGCCGTTAAAGTCATTTCGGGCGACAACCCGATTACGGTCAGCGAGGTCGCCAAGCGCGTGGGCGTAGAGAACGCCGAGCTGTACGTTTCGCTCGAAGGCTTCTCCGATCAGGACGTTATCGAAGCGGCGAACAAGTACACCGTTTTCGGCAGGGTAACGCCCGATCAGAAACGCTTGCTCGTGCGCTCCATTAAGTCCAAGGCGCACACGGTCGCCATGACGGGCGACGGCGTGAACGACATCCTCGCCATGCGCGAAGCCGATTGCTCGGTCGCCATGGCGTCGGGCGCGGAAGCGGCAACCAACGTAAGCCACTTGGTGCTGCAAAACAATGACTTCTCGTCCATGCCCGACGTCGTTATGGAAGGGCGGCGCGTGGTCAATAACATTCAGGCTTCGTCGGCAATGTTCCTCATGAAAACGTTCATGTCGATCGTGCTGTCTATTATCTTCCTCGCCATGCAGCAGCCGTACCCGCTGTCGACGAACAATCTCGTTCCGCTCGAAATCTGCATTATCGGCGTTCCGTCGTTCTTCCTCGCGCTACAAGCGAACAAGAATATCATACGCGGTAAGTTCCTATCCAACGTTATCTCGCGCGCAGTGCCGGGCGGCGTGGCGCTCGTGCTCGGCGTTATGAGTATGTACGTGCTCAATACGCAAATGCCCATGCCTGCCGAGGAAGTTACCTGCATGATGGTCATTGCGCTCACGTGCGTGGGTATGATGGTGCTGTTCCGTCAGTGCGAGCCGTTTAACGCGTTCCGTACGGTGCTCATGCTCGGCGTGATCGCGCTGACCGCGTTCTTTATGTACATAATGCCCGATATCGGGCTTGCCCCGATCGGGTTCACGCAAATTTGCTTTGTGTCCACCGTCGTGCTTGCAGGCTACTTCGTCGTGACTATACTCACTAAAATTCTAAGCTCGATTAAGTTGAAATAGTGGAGATTGTTTGACGCCAAGACGCTAGGAATAATAGAGTGGCGTAATGATATTAATAACGTTACGAATCTAATTGGGTGTACTGAAATAATACCGCCTAAGTAAACACACAACAATAACTTTTCTTTGTATACTTTCTTTTATTCAAAAGAAAGTATGGGAAAATGCTTGATTTTGGTTTAATGGCGTGATATAATATATCAGTTATCAATTAGATAAATGCGTTTCCGTCGTATAGGTGGGGCGCGTAGAGGTGAATATGTCGTTCTCGCTTTTATCAGTAGCGGGTTGGGTCGTAGACTCGTTCCCGATCATCAGGATCGTTATGATCGCGCTCATGGTGCTTGTCGCGATCGGACTTATTATAGTCATCATGTTCCAGCCATCGTCCTCGTCCGGTATGGGCGCGTTGACAGGTCAGCGCGACACTTTCTATTCCAAAGATAAATCAAAGTCACTCGAATCGGTGATGAAGAAGATAACGATTATCCTCGGCGTGATCGAGGTTGTGCTCGCTATCCTGTTCTTCGTGTCACTGGTTATCTACCGTGGTTAATAAAACCTTCGAGGGGCTTGTAAAAGCCCCGTTTTTATTGCAATTTTTGGGAATAATCGAAATGAGAATTTCGGCAGGATATTTTTAGGTTATAATGAAAAACAATAGAAATCATTACAAACACAATAAACATTACGGCGGCGGGCACGCAAAGCGTGAAAGCAATTACTTCGATACTCGCGTTCCCGCGGTCGAGGGCGTTCTCGATTGCAAAGGCGATCGATTCGGGTTTTTGCGCGACGACAAGACCAAGGGCGACGTGTTCATTTCCAATACGAACCTTTGCGGCGCGCGGCACGGCGATACCGTTCGCGCCATAATAATAGGCGACAGACCCGCGCGCGAGGGCGGTAGGCGGCGCGAAGGTCGGGTCATAAGTATAATCGAGCGCAACCCGCTGAATATCGTCGCAACGGTGGTTTACCGCAATAATCTGTTCTGCGCCGTGCCCGACGATAAGCATTACGGCGATAGCCTGGAAATCGTTTCGCTTAACGGCGCGAGCGAGCACGACAAAGTGATCATTGAGATCATGCCGTCGGCGCGCGGCGACGTAGCGGGCGTATTGGCGGTGCTCGGCAGGTTCGACGAGATCGGCATGGATGTTAAGAGCGTTATAGTGTCGCACAACCTGCGCACCGAGTTTCCGCGCGACGTTATCGACCAAGCCGAAGCGTACCCCGATATTATCGACGCGGACGAGGCGAGCAAACCGTACCGCCGCGATTTTCGCGATAAAATTATCTTTACGATCGACGGCAGCGACAGCAAGGATTTCGACGACGCTGTGTCGATAGACAAGCTCGATAACGGTTATCGGCTGGGCGTATATATAGCCGACGTCTCCGAGTGCGTTACCGAGCGTTCGCCGCTCGACCGCGAAGCGTTACAGCGCGGAACGAGCGTATACCTTGCAGACCGCGTTATTCCCATGCTGCCCGAAAAGCTGTCCAACGGCTTGTGCTCGCTCAACGAGGGTGTGGACAGGCTGGTGCTTGCCGCCATAATCGATTTCGACGAGCACGGCAATCGCACGGACGCGCAGATATGCGAGGGTGTTATTCGCTCGTCGGCGCGCTTGACCTATACGGGCGTACAAGCTATGCTCGATGGTGATACCGATTTGCGTGCGCGGTACGAGCGCGTAGTGCCGTCGCTCGAACTCATGAAAGAGCTCGCGCAAAAACGTATAGCGATACGCGAAAAGCGCGGCTCGATAGAGTTCGACCTTACCGAAACGCAAATCGTTTTCGACAGCGTGGGGCACGTAGTGGATATAGCCAAAAAAACGCGGCTGATGAGTATGCAAATAATAGAAGAATTCATGATTGCCGCTAACTGTGCCGTCGCCGAAAAGTTTAGCAAAATGCAGGACGGCAAGCTCCCGTTCGTGTACCGCGTGCATGAAAAACCGTCGCCCGAAAAGATCGGCGCGCTTAACGAATACCTCGAAGCGGTGGGTGCGAACCTTCGTTGTCCGCTTTGTCCCGAGCCTATACAGGTCGCTAAATTGCTCGATTGTGTTCCAGAGGAGATATCGGCGGCGGTATCCAAGGTCACGCTCCGCGCCATGCAGAAAGCCGATTACCAGCCCGAAAATAAAGGTCACTTCGGGCTTGCCGAAAAGTTCTATTGCCATTTCACTTCGCCCATACGCCGTTATCCTGATCTTGCGATACACCGCATAATCAAAGCGGTATTGCGCGGCGGTGCGAAGAATGCGGTAAAGTACAAGGACTTCGTGGTGAGTGCGTCCATGCGCAGCAGCAAAGCCGAGCGCACCGCGCAGGACTGCGAGCGCAAGGTCGACGATTACAAAAAAGCCGAATATATGTCGCACCATATCGGCGAGAAATATTCGGGGATAATAAGCTCGGTCACCGATTTCGGGTTCTTCGTCGAGCTCGAAAACTCCGCCGAGGGTCTTGTGCGCATGGGCGCGCTTCCGCCCGCGGCGTCGTTCGATCCCAAGCGTATGTGCATTTCGTGCGGTAGGGCATTATTCTGTTTAGGCGATAGAGTGAATATTATAGTTGATAAGGTCGAGGGCGATCGCGTAGACTTTTTATTGGCTTAAAGTATTGTTTAGTTATCCGAGCGCGATTTGCATAAGCTTGTCGGCGTAGTCCGCCATAAATAAAGGTATGTTTAGAATATTGCCGTCGAGTGAGAGATTTTTCAGCGAGAACCGCACTGCGAGCGGCGTTTGTTCGCCGTACAGCTTGATATAGTTTTTAAGGCTCGTTGATTTGATATTGGCGCTTGATTTGACCTCGACGGGGATAATCGTGTTTTCGTACTGTATAATGAAATCTACCTCGTTGGTCGTGTTCGCCCAATAGCGAGGGAAAGTTTCGAATTTCCGTTCTAGGGTTTGCAAAATAAAGTTTTCGGCGAGCGCGCCCTTAAACTCGACGAACGCGTCGTTTTGCTCAAAAAACGTGTTTGTCGACAGTCTTGCGTGCTTACGCAGTAGTCCTACGTCGTTCATATAAATCTTAAATGCTGAAAGATCCTCGTACGCCGATAGCGGCAACCCGGGTTTACTTATGCGGTAAACCTTTTTCGCTATATCGGCGTCGCAAATCCAGTTAAGCGCATTTTCGTATTCGCGTGCGCGCGCGCCTTCCTTTGCCGCGCTGTATAAAAACTTCTTGTTTGCGCGTGCAAGCTGGGATGGCAGAGAGTTCCATATATACCGAATTTTGGGCACGTCGGTCTTGTCGGCGTGTTTACCGAAATCGTTCTCGTACGACATTAATATATTGGATAGCGTTTTGTCGGCGAGCTCTATGTCGCCGAATTCCGTCCATGTGGAAACGACCTCGGGCATACCGCCGATCGTCAAATACATATAGAGCTTCTCGACAAGCGGGTTAAAAAACATATTCGGGATCTGCTCGATCGTGTCTATGGAATCAAGATAATCCAAGAGATTCCTATCGCCGTTTGCCAAAAGAAACTCGAAAAAAGTCATCGGACCGAGTTCTAAGAAATCGACCTTGCCGACGGGAAAGCCTTGTGCAAGCGTTATACCCAAAAGCGAGCCCGCGCTTGCAATAGGATATTGCGGGGCGTTCTCGCAGAAATATTTAAGCGAATTAAGCGCCGCGCCGCAGCACTGTATTTCGTCTAATATAATTAGTGTGTTTGTCGTTATTGTTTTACCGCTAGCGAGCGAAAGATTGGATAATATACGGTTGACGTCCTTGGTCGTTTCGAACAGTTGGTTGAGTTCGGGCTGTTTTTCGAAATTGAAATAAGCAAAACCGTCCATAAAACTATTACCAAAACTTGTGAGCGCCCACGTTTTGCCGACCTGGCGGGCACCCTTTAATATAAGCGGTTTTCGCTTCTGACCTAATTTCCATTGCGTTAATTTTCTGGATATCTCCCTAAACATGGTCCGCCTCCCGATTATGTGATTTATATTATAAAGTTTATCATGTTTTGTGAGGGAAATCAAGCATAATTTAAAATAATGCGAGAAAAATCACATAATTTATTAAAATAATGCGAGAAAAATCACATTATTTGATAAAATTATGTGATATAGAGTTTAATGAGTCCCAAAGAGCAACATTTCTTTACTTACTTTCTTTTATTCAAAAGAAAGTAAGTTGACATATTTTCCTGTATATGGTAAAATATAATCATTAATTTTTTGGAGCTGATATGAAGATAGGTGTTGTAGGACTGCCCAACGTAGGCAAGAGCACGCTGTTCAATGCGATAACCGAGGCGGGCGCGGAGTGCGCGAACTATCCGTTCTGCACGATCGAGCCGAACGTGGGCGTTGTAGCCGTTCCCGACGAGCGGCTTGCCGTTCTCGAAAAAATGTATAACAGCAAGCGCGTAGTGCCTGCGGTTATCGAGTTTGTGGACATAGCGGGGCTTGTCAAGGGCGCGAGCCACGGCGAGGGCTTGGGCAACAAGTTCCTGTCGCACATCCGCGAATGCGACGCGATAATCGAGGTCGTGCGGTGCTTCGACGACGAGAACATAATCAACGTTTCGGACACGGTCGATCCCGTTCGCGACGCGGAAACCATCAATACCGAGCTCATGCTCGCCGATCTCGAAAGCATAGAAAAGCGCAAAGCTAAGTTCGAAAAAACGGTCAAGAGTGGCGACCCGAAAGCTGCGGAAGCGCTCAACCTTCTTAAACGCATGGAAGAATGCATCAACGCGGGCAAGTCGCTTAGGTCGATGAATCTCGACTTGGAAACGCTCAGCACGGTCGACGGGCAGTTCCTGCTGTCGACCAAGCCGATCATATACTGCGCAAACATATCCGAGGACGATATAGGCGCGAGCAAGAACAAGTACGTAGACGCCGTGCGCGAGTACGCCAAAGCGGACGGCGCGGCGGTTATAGATATTTGCGCAAGGGTGGAGAACGAGATCTCGCAATTGCCCAAGGAAGAACGCGCCGAATACCTTGACGCGCTCGGTCTTAAATCGTCGGGGCTCGAACGCGTTATAACCTCGGGCTACGAGCTTTTGGGGCTTATGAGCTATCTCACGGCAGGCGAGAAGGAAGTCCGCGCATGGACGATAGAACGCGGCACGACCGCGCCCAAGGCAGCGGGCAAGATACACTCGGACTTCGAGCGCGGGTTCATTCGCGCCGAGATAGTCAACTACGACGACCTCGTTTCTTGCGGCTCGATCGCCGCGGTCAAAGCGGCGGGCAAGCTCAGAAGCGAAGGCAAGGACTATGTTATGCGCGACGGTGACGTGGTCGAGTTCAAGTTTAACGTTTAATATCACCGATTAACAATAAGTGAGCAAGTGTTCATATGTGCGATTATAAACAACAGATATATAATTCGGCGGCGAAGGTGCTTGACGGGCTCGATATAGCCGACGTTCAGGTCGCCGACGCGTTTTGCGACTACTGCATTCCGTGCTTTAAGTTCGCAAAGATTTTGCACAAAGCCCCCGCAATGATAGCTGCCGACGCGGCGACAAAGGTCAAGGTCGACGGCATGAAGGTGGAAGCGCTCAACGGCTATCTTAACTTCACGATAGAGCGCGAGGCGTTCGTTCAAAACGCGTTCAATGCCGCGCTCGGGGAAAGCAAGCCGCTTGCGGGTAAGACGATTTGTATAGACTACTCGTCGGTCAATATCGCCAAGCCCTTCCATATCGGGCACTTGATGACGACTGTCATAGGCGGCGCGCTCTATAATATTTACAAGGCGTGCGGCGCGAGCGTGGTCGGTATAAATCACCTCGGCGATTGGGGAACACAGTTCGGCAAGCTGATCTCGGCGTACCGCAAATGGGGCAGCGCGGAAAAGCTCGACGAGCGCGGACTGGACGAGCTACTCGAATTGTACGTTAAATTCCACAACGAGGAAGAAAAAGACGCAAGCCTGCATAACGAGGCGCTCGAATGGTCGAAGAAGATAGAAAGCGGCGACGAGTACGCGGTCGGGCTGTTCGAAAAGTTCAAGGCGATCACGCTCGAACAGGCGAAAAAGGTATATAAGCGGCTCAATATCGAGTTCGACAGCTACCTCGGCGAAAGCTTTTACGTGGACAAGGTGTCGGGCGTAGAGGAAAGGCTCAAAAGCAAAAACCTGCTCAAAATCAGCGAGGGCGCGGAAGTGGTCGAGCTCGGCGACGATATGCCGCCCGCGCTCGTTCGGCGCAGCGACGGCGCGTCGCTGTACATTGCGCGCGACCTTGCCGCGGCGTACTATCGGCATGAAAATTATAACTTCGATAAATGCTTATACGTAGTGGCGAGCCATCAGGCGCTGCACTTTAAACAGCTTTTCAAGGTGTTAGAGCTTGCCGGCGAGGACTTTGCGCAGAACATGGTCCACGTCAGCTACGGCATGGTGTCCGTCGAGGGCATGGCGCTCTCCACCCGCCACGGCAACATTTTGTATTTGAGCGACGTGCTCGATGCGGCGGTCGAAAAGGCGAGCGGCATTATCGCCGAGCGCAACCCCGATCTTAAAGACAAAGCGCAGGTCGCAGAAAGTGTGGGTGTGGGCGCGGTCGTGTTCGACGCGCTTTACGACGGTCGGCTTAAAGACAAGAATTTCTCGTTACAAGACGCGCTCAACTTCGACGGCGAGACCGGACCGTACGTTCAATATACGCACGCGCGCTGCCGCTCGGTGCTCGGTAAAGCCGAGTATAAAGCGGTCAAGCCCGATCATAAGCTGCTCACCGACGACGCGGCGTACGAGGTGGTAAAGCTCCTTGCCGACTTTAACGACGTCGTGCTGTCGGCGGCGGAAAAATACGAGCCGTCGATCGTGTCGCGCAGGCTCGTCAAGATCTGTCAGGCGTTTAACAGGTTCTACAACGCGGACAGAATCATGTGCGGCGGGGAAATGCAAAACGCTCGGCTGTTCCTTACAAGCCGAGTTGCGGATACGCTCAAATACGGGTTGAAGCTTTTGCTTTTGGACGCACCCGAAAAAATGTAAATCAATTAATAATTAAAAATTAAGGGCGGCTGTATCGAATGTTTCGGTATAGCCGTTCTTTTTATTCATTAAAAAGTAAAACCGTCGTCGCGGTCGCAGGAGCATACGTGGCGCGAGTTTTGCTGTGAAGAGGTGTTTTGCGAGCGCGAGTTCATGAGCAGGAACATGAGCACAAGCTGATTGATATTGCCGGTGCTACCGCCGTTTTCGAGCATGAGTATCATCATTAACAGATTGAAAATTTCGTCTTGCATGGCCGACCTCGCTTATACGGGTATCTAAATGCAATTTACCCGTAAAAATCAATTACAATAATATATGCGAAATATGCCGAAAAGTTTACCGTTTGACTGCTATAACTTTTCGACATTTTTCGTAGAGCTGCGCTCGATTACTTGAAATATCGCCGTTGACAATCGTTTTAATATATGTTATATTGTACATATGAACACAATGCTGTTGGATAGTTACACTGCGGATAAGGTCGAAAAAAGTATTCCGAGCGGCAACAGCTTGGGGCTTCTTGCGGCGTTTTTCGACGCGCTCTCGGACGTTACGCGGCTTAAAATAGTGTCCGCGCTGTCCGTGTCGCCTATGTGCGTGACCGATCTTTCTACGCTCACTGCGCTCAATCAAACGACTGTTTCGCATCAACTGCGCATACTGCGCACGGCTCATATCGTTGAGAGCGTGCGCCAAGGCAAGGTCATGTTTTACTCGCTCAGCGAGCGCGCGATCCCGCGGATCATGAACGCCGCCGTAAGCGCGGTCATGACGCCCAGCGAATAATTTTTACGAAATTTAAAGGGGAAAAACCGATAATGATAATCACCGAAAAATGGGACGAAATGCTCGCCGCCGAATACGATAAACCGTACTTCGCCGAGCTTATGGCCGCCGTAGACCGCGAATATTCGCGCTACGAGGTTTATCCGCCGCGCGATAAAATATACGCAGCGCTCAAACTCGTCGATTACGACGCAGTTCGCGTGGTCATTCTCGGTCAGGATCCCTACCACGGCGCGGGTCAGGCAAACGGTTTGGCGTTCGCCGTCAATAAGGGTGTGGACGCGCCGCCGTCGCTTGTCAATATATTTACAGAGATCAAATCCGACCTCGGCGTTGAGCCGCATAACGATACTTCGCTTATCGGTTGGGCGAACCAGGGCGTGTTGCTGCTCAATGCGTCGTTGACGGTGCGTGCGGGCGAGGCGCAGTCTCATTCGTCGCTCGGCTGGCAGTCGCTTACCGACGCGGTCATCTCCGCGCTAAACCTCAGAAAGAAGCCGATCGCGTATATCCTTTGGGGCATGAGTGCGCGCCAAAAAATGCCGCTCATAGACAATAGGAATTTTATAGTCACTTCGGCGCATCCCAGTCCGCTCTCCGCGTACCGCGGGTTCTTCGGCTCAAAGCCGTTCTCCAAGGTGAACGATTGGCTATCAAAGAACGGTATGCCGCCTGTGCATTGGCAGTGCACCGACCGTTACGAGCCCGCCGAGTATTATAAGTACGTGCATAGAATAAACAGAGCGTAGATTGAAGTAAGAAGTAATAGTGAAAAGTTAATAGGTAAAAGGTGAATAAGTAAATAGCGGTTGTGCCGAGGATATCGGCATAGCCGCTTTTATTTTGTGAGTTTCGTCGAAAAAGGCGAGTATTATAAATTTTCGACAAAGTGCGAAAACGGTATAATAGTCGTTGTTTTCGACAACAACGCGAAAAATTATAATACTAAGCGTATTCGACAAAGGTCGGTGTTGACAATTCGGTTTTATTGTTGTATAATAATCGGTATGAGTGATATTCAAGATAACAACGTTCTCGTGCCCGTAAGCGCGGACGACGAAAATAAAATCGTTCCGACGGACGGCGATATTAATTATTCGCCCGCAGAGACGGCGAGCAAGCTTCCCGAAGTAGCGCCCGAAGTGCGTACTATCGAAACGCCGCGCGATGACAGTATGCACGGCGGGTATGCGTCGGTCAATGGTAAGCCGGTACGCTATACCGAAAACCGAATGGTGTGGATAGTGCTCATCGTTATGTGCATTATGTGTATAGCCGTCGGGATATGCTCGGCGGTGATCACCGCGCACTTTATGCGCAAGGGCGAGACTCCGCCCGTTATCGACGTGAATGGCGAGGTCCAGCAAAATGTTTCGGCGGTGGTGTCGGCGCGCAAAAGCGGTATAGTCGAGGTATCGTGCGGCACTTCCAAGGGCAGCGGTATCGTTATGAAGCGCGTCGGCAGCGACGTGTATATTCTAACTAACGCGCATATGCTTGCAAACTACGTTTCTCTGCACCGTCTGCCCGCGGTGCGGTTCTACGGCGAGGATACTTTCTACGAGTCGACGGTCGTCGGCTACGACAGTCTTAACGACGTTGCGGTGCTGACTGTTTCGCACGACACGCAGTTTACCGTTTACGATCTCGAAGGCAGCGAGTATTTCTCGCCCGATATTAAGGTCGCAGAAGGCGATTACGTGGTGTCGATCGGTAACGCCATGGGTTTGGGCGTAGCCGTGTACGAAGGCGTTATTTCGCGCGAGTACGAGCTGTTGGAGTGCAATAACCTGTTTAACGAGGGTGGAAAGAAGTTTGTGCCCGTAATGCGCACGACGGCGGTCATCAACGCCGGTATGAGCGGCGGCGGTGTGTTCGATATGAGCGGCAAGCTCGTCGGACTCGGTACGTACCGCATGAGTAATTCAGTTGGCGTCGATGTGGACGGCGGCTCGGATACCGACGTTGAGAATACCGGATTCATTGTGCCTATGTCGGTGCTTTATCCTGTTTACAAGCGCATTATGGCTACCGCCAACGGCGGCGAGGCTTCGATGATCTCAGTGACCGCCAAGAGCGCAAGTAGCTCGGCTATCGGGTGGCTGGGGCTTCCGTTCGGGTTCAATTGCGAATACAGGAACGGCAAGCTCACCGTTGCATCGCTCGACCAAAACTCTCCCGCAAAAAATATTTCGGTTGGCGACGTTATCGAGAAGATAGGAGATTACACCGTTACGCCGAACATAAGCGATACTATCGGCGCGATCATAAGCTATCACCGCAGCGGTACGGGCAAAGCGCTAACGTTCACCGTGCGGCAGAGCGGTGGCGGAACGCAAACCGTTACTATTGAAAATACGTTTTATGCGATTTAACTTAAAGCAAATTTTATCGGTAGCGGTGGCAGTGTGTGCCCCCCTATCTTTTATAGGGTGCGGCGGCGGTTATGACACGCCCGATATTTCGCCGCACTTGATCGCTTCGCCGTCGGCTGCGCCCGTGCGCCCGATAGACGAAGCGGAAGGCGTGGCTTTGTCTGCTACTTCCGGCGCGCAGCTCACGACCGAGCAGTACCGCGCGCGCGTGGACGAACTGTATTCGGTGGTCGTGTACGACGGCAAGCGCCCGATCTTCGAAGACGACGATCCCGTAGCGGAGATATATGCTTCGGCGCGGGCGATACTCGATAAATACGTTTTGAACGAGTGGCACGCCGATCCAAACGGCGAGTACGAAATAGTTCACGTTATTCACGATTGGCTCGTGTGCAATATCGATTACGACTTTGAACTGTACGACATGTATTGGCAAGGCGACAGCGATCTGATGAACGATCCCGCGTTCTATATGGACGGCGTGTTTTTGGGCAAAAAAGCTGTATGCGACGGGCTGAGCCGCGCGTTTGATTTTCTGTGCGCTATCGAGGGGATAAGCTCGATACGCGTTACGGGCTCGTACGGCGCGGGTCCGCACGCTTGGAACAAGGTCAGGCTTGGCGGTGAGTGGTTTAACGTTGACGTGACGGCGGACAGCGCGTACTACATGGGCGCGGGCGGGCGGTACGATAAGCAATTGTCGCACGGGTATTTTTTGGTAAGCGATAAAACGCTCGGCGCGTTCTCGCCGAATGGACACGTGTTCGAGGCGCAGCCTTATATTGCCGAGCGCGATTACGATTATTATGCGACTTCGGGCGATAAGCTTGTTATAGGCGGCAAGGAATACTCGCGTGTTATTGAAAGCGCGGAGGAGCTTAACGAATTGTTCAAGGCGGTGAGCGCCGCGAAAGGCGAGATAGGTAAGTTAGAGGTCATGCTTGATTTTGACGGCAAGGCACAGGTCAACGCTGCCGATATGTACGCAACCGAGATACGCGCGGCATACGACAAGGTTAAAAACGCGGAGTTTAAAATCGACGGCAACTCTTTGCCGTATTTTAGGTATCCCAACGGTGTGTATTTGTTTTTGATATATAGGTAGAGAAAATTAAAAAGGATAAAAATTAACACAATTAAAAACGCCCCTCGGGGCGTTTTTAATTGTGTTATTCTTGTTCCATATAGTCGCAGAGATCGCCGACGGTCTTGACCTTTTCCATAGCGTCGTCGTCGAGCGTTTTGCCTGTCGCCGATTCAAGGTTGAACACAAGTTCCATGATAGCGAGCGAGTCGGCTTTAAGGTCGTCTGCGAACGAGGTGTCGCGGGTGATAGTCGCGGGATCGATTGCGAAGTATTCCGCAAGCTGTTGTTTGATTTGTTCGAACATTTTTTATTCTCCTTAATAGGTGTTTTTTATTTAATTGATAAAGTGGTGTGAAGTATACTATTCGTCAATAATTGCCAAAGCGATTTCCTCGGCGAGCTTGGAGCAGGACACGAACTTCTTGCCCTTGGCGATATCTCGCGTGCGTATGCCCCTGGAAAGAACGCGCTGCACCGCTTTATCGACAGCCGCAGCTTCCTTACCGAGCTCGAACGACATAGACAGCATCATTGCAACCGACAGTATCGCGCCGATCGGGTTTGCTATATTCTTGCCCGCTATATCGTGCGCCGCGCCGTGTACGGGTTCGTAAAGATTGATTCCCGCGCCCACGCCCGCGCTCGGCAGCATACCGATAGACCCAGACACCGCAGCGAACGCGCCCGCGAGTATCCCGCCGTAAACGTTAGAGGACAGCACCACGTCGTACTCGTCGGGATGGGTGAGCATCCGCCCCGTGCAGTCGCTTATGAGTAAACTTCTGGTCTTAACGTCGGGATACGACTTAGCCGTTTTCTCGACGGTAGCGCGCCACAGCTTGCCCGTTGTGAGCAGGTCGGCATGATCGACGCTTACAAGCTTCTTCTTACGCGCCGCGGCAAGCTCGAACGCGATCTTGGCAACGCGCTCGACCTCGCTTATCGAGTACACCTCGCTGTCGAACGCTTCTTGCCCGAACACGCCGTCACGGTAGCCGTGCTCGCCGTAGTACGTGCCGCCCGAGATTTCTCGAACGAGCATAATGTCGACGCCCTTTTTGAGCGTTGCGGGTTTGAGCGCGCTCGACGACGCGAGCGTTTCGTGGCTGACGATAGGGCAGAGCATTGCGAACAGTTTAAGCCCCGCGCGCAGTCCCAGCAGTCCGCGCTCGGGCCGCAGGTGCGGTTTGAGGTCGTCCCACTGCGCGCCGCCGACCGCGCCCAAAAGCACGGCGTCGGAGCTGTTGCATTCTTCGAGCGTTTCGTTAGGCAGCGGTACGCCCGTCTGGTCGATCGCCGCGCCGCCTATGGGCATGGACGTCATTTTGAAATCGTGTCCGTACTTTTGCCCGACTGCGCCGAGTACGGTCGCCGCTGCGTCGATTACTTCCGGACCTATGCCGTCGCCCGGCAATAGGGTTATCTTGAAGTTCATAAGACCTCCGGGGGAGATAGGAATAAAGATTAATTTAATAATGCCCTCATCCGTCACTCGTTTCGCTCGTGCCACCTTCCCCAATTAGGAAAGGCGAGAATAAGGATAAGTTAGACATTTTGCTTTTACGATTGGAATTACAGAGTGGCGTGGAGTAATTTATAACGACACGAATCTATTCGGGTGTAACAACCAACGAACCACCTAAGCAAACACACGACAGCAAAAATTTCTTGCCTACTTCTTTTTAAAGAAGTAGGAACTAGAATTTCTTTTTGAGCACGCAGCCGTTCGCGGCGGAAGTGGTGAGATAGCGATATCTGAGCAGCCAGCCGCCGATACTGTCGTCCTTGGGACGAAGCTTTTTGGCGCGCGCTTGAAGCTCCTTTGCCGGCACGTCGAGCGCGATACGCCCCGCGCCGAGATCGATCTTAACGCTGTCGCCGTCCTTGACGAGCGCGATCTTGCCGCCCTCGGCAGCTTCCGGCGCAACGTGCCCGACCGCAATGCACCGCGTAGCCACGGGCAGCCGTCCATCGGTAACGAGCGCAACGTCCGACTGCAAGCCCGCGCCGATAAGCGCGGAAATAACGGACTGCATTTCGCGCATTCCGGGCGCGCCCATAGGTCCCTCGTAGCGCACGACTATAACGTCGCCTTTCTTTATCTTGCCCGAGCCGACAGCCGCAACGGCGTCCTCCTCGCAGTTAAAGCACTTGGCTTTGCCCACGAACGCATTGGGCTTGGTTTCGAAATTGTACTTGGCGACCGCGCCGTCCTCGGCAAGATTGCCTTTCACGACGGTAACAAGCGCGGCAGGCGAGTACGGATCGTCTATCTTGTGAATGACCTCGGTATCGAGCACGTGCGCGTGGTCGTAGCCGTCGGCAAGCGCATTGCCCTCGACGGTGTGCGCCGAGCCGTCTATGATCTTAGCTTTTGCGAGTTCGTGAAGCACAGCCATGACCCCACCTGCGGTATACAGATCCTCGATCAGCTTGTCGCCGTTCGGCGCGAGCTTGACGAGTACGGGCGTCTTAGCCGCGATCGCAGCCACGCCGTCGAGATCGAGCGATACGCCGCACTCGGCGGCAACCGCGAGAATATGCAGAATAATATCGGTCGACGCGCCGATCGCAAAACACAAAGTCAGCGCGTTGGATATGGCGCGCTTTGTCAGTATCATCTTGGGCGTGATCGCGTCGCGCACAAGCTCGCACACGGTAAGACCCGTGCGCTTGGCAAGCCTTATGCGCTCGCTGTGCGTTGCGGGCACCGTGCCGTTGCCTATAAGCGCAAGCCCCGCCGCTTCGAGCGCGCAGGCGAGCGCGTTAGCGGTCGAAAGCCCGCTGTAACTGCCATAGCTCGGGCAGGCGAAGTTTTCGAGCGCGGTCAGCTCGTCGATATTGACGCTGCCGTCCTTGACCTTGCCGACGCCGCTTATAACGTCCGACAGCCCGACGGCTTTGCCGTTGACTCTGCCGCTGTTCTGCGCTCCGCCCGTCAGGAATATGGCGGGGATATTGACGCGCATTGCGCCCATGAGCATACCCGCCGTTGTCATATCGCTGTTCGATACGAACACCGCCGCGTCGAACGCGTGCGCGGTAAGCAGCGTTTCCACACTGTCGGCTACGAGCTCGCGCGAGGGCAGGCTGTAACGCATACCGCCCGTGCCCGCGGTAAGCCCGTCGCAAACGCCCGATACCGGCATGACTACGGGCGTGCAGCCTCCTGCGTAGATACCCGCCTTGACGGCGTCGGTGAGGGCGTAGAGCCTATCGGTTGCGGGGTCGATACCCGACTGCGCAGACACGACGGCAACGATAGGTTTTTTGAGTTCGTTGTCGGTCAAGCCCAACGCCTTGAACAGTGCGCGCTGCGGCGCTTTTTCCATAGTAGAACAAAGTTCCTGTGACATAGCTACTTCCTTTTGTTTGTTACCCGATGCCAACCCCGATTGAACACATTTTTAGAGGCAAATCGTGACTTATACTGCGTCACCGCCCTTGTATAGCCGAAATAAGGCTTATACTGCGGGCGTTTCCTTGTCTAAGCCTACGATTTGCATTCTAAAAATGCTCGCTTTTGCGGTAGCTCGTTTCGAGCTATTTGTCGACTTATCGAGCGAAGTCGTAGCCTATGTGCTACTTCGAGCGAGATAAGGCGGAAAAGAGCCAAAACGAGCACCTCAAAAGTATCCTATCGAGGGTTGACATCGGGTACTCATAATATTGTACCACAACCCCGCGAGATTGTCAATTTTTATTGATAAAAAAAGGGCGCAAACACTAAGTTTGCACCCGATTTTGCCCTGTTTTTTGGGTTCTAAGCCAGTTTACAGTATGAGCGGTATGCCGTTGGCGACGAAATACTCCTGCACCACCGGGACCTGCACCGCTATCGCCGACGCGATAAGGAACAGCGCGATAACGAGGAATAACAGTTTGAGTATGAGGTTGTTCGTCCAGCCGCACGCGTTGTACAGCACGACCAGGAATATCAGGCACAGCACGATCGTGCGTATGATGTCGATCGCCTGTATCGCCGTTGCCGGTACGTCGGTATAGACCATTGCCCACTTGATCGCTATGATCACTGCGTACAGTAACAGTATGATGATCGATAAGAATTGGTCGATTTTTCTTTCCTTGCTTGACATGGGTTCCTCCAAACGATTTTATGGTTTTATTATAGTACGCGATTATTAGATTAGGATATTATATTGATTAGAATTTGATTAGAATTAGAGTGAAGCGATTTTGCATTTGACAATATTTCTCGGCGGGTATATAATATTGAAAAACAAGAGGATGAGAATATGAAAGTAGTATCTAAGCAAAACAATTCGCATATGTGCCTTATTTGCGGTATGAACAACGAGGCGGGCGTTCGCGGTCAGTTCTATAATATGGAAGACGGCTCGTGCGGCGGACTGTTCACTTTCCGTCCCGAACACCAGAGCTATCCCGGTCGCGTCCACGGCGGTATGTTAGCTACCATGATCGACGAGCTCGCGGGCAGAGTTTTGTGGGTGGACGAGCCGACCAAGATTGGCGTGACTATGGATATAGCGGTCAAGTACCACAAGCCCGTGCCGTACGATACGCCGCTCAAAGGCAGGGGATACTACACCAAAAAGCTTTCGCGCGCGTACTCTGCGCACTGCGATATTTTCGATATGGACGGCAACCTGCTTGCCGAGGGTGACGCGAAATACCTCGTGCTTCCCGCCGAGAAAATAACCGACGCGAGTATCGACGAGGAGCTCGATATCTACGTTCCCGACGAAATCAAAGAGATAGAGTTTTGACCAATTAACAATTAAAAATTAATAATTAAAAATTATCGAAGTAAAAATTATCGACGGGCGTAGATATATTGTAGGGATAATAACATGGGTTTTTTCAATTTCAATTTCGTAGGTCACGACGAGTTCGACGTCGGGGCGAAGAATAACGAGGGCAGGCTGTACCGTTACGTTCAGCTTGCCGGAATTTGCGTTATTATCATATCCGCCGCAATTCTCATGTTCTCGACGTTCCGATTGATCAAGCTTAATTCCACGGGCTACGGGATCGTTTTTTCGATATGTATAGTCGGGTTCACCGCGCTTGCCGCGCTTCCGTGGGTGCGTGTTATCGAACGGGTCAAGGACAAAAAGTTCTTTATAATCGCGATAGTGTTCCTGGCGATAATCGGGCTATGCGCGGTTTTGTGGATAACCTGCGTCTGGCAAATTATAAGCATTTTCAATAACGTAGTTTACGGTGAAGCGGAAGCGGTGGAGCAGAGCGTAATAAATTCGCTCAACGTTATTCGCGCGTCGCTTATCGTTTCGTTACAGTTCGGCATGGTATCGAATATAGTGATGAACTACATTAAATACCGCAAAACGCTTTTGCCGTACCAAATCATGTCGGGCGTATCTTCATTCTATATCGATTTTTATATCTCGCTGTTGCTCACTGCTTTTACTATTACGCCGCACGGTATGGAATCCGTGCCGTACGCGTTGCATATCATTTCGAACGGCTGGGTAGCCGCGTTCTTCGGTATTGCCGTAGTTACGCTGTCGCTGTCGGGCATAGTGTTCTGGCGCACCGATAGGCGCAGGCTGATCATCACCGCAAACACCGCGCTCGAAAATTCGGGTAAGACCAAGGACGATAGCGGCGCCGCCGACGGCGAAAAACGGTCCGACGACGCTACGGGCGAGAGCGCGCTCGAAAGAATGAAAAAGCTCCGCGCGCTACTCGACGAGGGCTTGATCACTCAGGAAGAATACGACGCTAAGCGCAACGATATCCTTAACAGTATTTAGGTAAATGGACAGGCAACATAAGACCTGTCCATTTTGTTTGTTTATTTCGGCTATCCCCCTTGACAACGGGGTGGTGGTATGATATACTTTCAACATATTAAAATATAAATACAAGGAGAATGACAATGGCTAAAATCACGTGGGATGACGTAAAAAAACATCTTGACACAACGTACAAGACCGATAGAGGTAACGGCGACGTAGTTAAAATTACTTTCGTTTATCCCGACGACAACCGGAGGTCGCAGCTTGTTCTCGTCGACCACGAGCAACAACAAAACCGCCTTGTCGTTGAGGTTCTCTCGCGCGTCGGCGACATTGCGACGAGCCGCTTGCCTAAGGCGCTTGAATTGATCGGCAAAAAGTATTTCGTCGCGCTTGAAAAAATGGGCGACCTTTACTACGTAAGAGTTTCGCTCGATATGAACTACGTTCCGCTGTCGGCGCTCGGCAATATCGTAGAACTCGTCGGTCGCACCGCAGATGCGCTCGAAAAAGATTACGTCGGCGGCGACGACAACTAATAATTAAAATAACGGAAAATAAAAAGACGGTTCTAAGTTCGAACCGTCTTTTGCTTTGCTGTAATTATTCGGGTGAAACGCTCGATTATTTACTCACGCCTACACATGACAATCGCGTAGCATTCGGCTACTTATTTGCCGAAGTAGCGTTTGAGCATTCCCGCGAAGCCTGCGCCGTGACGTGCCTCGTCCTTAGCCATTTCGTGAACGGTGTCGTGAATGGCGTCGTAGCCGAGTTCCTTAGCGCGCTTAGCGAGTTTGAGCTTGCCTTCGCACGCGCCCGCTTCCGCGGCGGCACGGAGTTCGAGGTTCTTTTTGGTGGAATTGGTCACGACTTCGCCCAAGAGCTCGGCGAACTTGGAAGCGTGCTCGGCTTCTTCGTAAGCGTAGCGCTTGTATGCTTCGGCGATCTCGGGATAGCCCTCGCGCTCGGCGACGCGCGCCATTGCAAGGTACATACCGACCTCGGTGCATTCGCCCATGAAGTTGGCTTTAAGCCCGTCCGTAACTTCCTTATCTTCGACCTTGCCGTCGCCGACATGGTGTTCGCAAGCGAATTTCGCTTCGCCTACTGGTTCGAATTTCTTAGCGCCGCATACGGGGCAAACGTCAACGCCGTCCTCTAAGATCTCGCCGCAAACTGCACATCTTTTCATAGTTTTTTACCTCTCTTTTTGTAGTGTTTTGTGGTTAAAATATTTATAGCATAATTCGACATCTTTGTCAATCGATATTTGAAAATTTTTACCACCTACTTCTTTTTGGAAAGAAGTAGGCAAGAAAACCTTACGTTTATTTTTTCGGGGGAACAGTATTCGTTGGTTGAATAAAAACATTGGATTTTTTACATAACCCACACTTCTTTTTGGATAGAAGTGGGCAAGAAAACCTTACGTTTGTTTTTAAAGTGAAACGGTATTTGTCGGTTCAATAAAAACATTTGATATTTCTGCATAAACCGCCTTTATTCGATTGCTTTTATTTGCGTAAAGTGCTATACCATATTTCGGTAATATTAACCATGTTATTCGGCTTTAAAAAACACAATCGCGCCGCAGCGGGCAAGCAAATGGATATGCTGCACGGTCCTATGTTTAAGAACGTGCTGTTGTTCGCGTTGCCGCTCGCGCTCGCGGGAATTTTACAGCAGCTTTTTACTTCCGCGGATATGGCTGTAATTTTCTGGTTCGAGGGCAGTGTGGCGCAGAGCGCGGTGAACAGCAACGGCGCGCTCGTCAATCTTATTATAAATCTTTTTACGGGGCTGTCGGTCGGTGCGACGGTCGTTATCGCCGAGCTTGTCGGCAAGAGCAGTACCGACGATCTTCATAGCGTTGTGTTCACTTCGTTTATCATTGCGCTCGTGAGCGGGGTAATACTTGTGGGGCTGGGTATCGGTGTTTCCGCGCCGCTGTTGAAGATCATGGACACTCCGCCCGAGGCGTTGCCGCTTGCTATTGAGTATCTACGGATTTACTTTATCGGTATGCCTGCGCTAATGGTGTATAACTTCGGCGCGGCGATACTTCGCAGTGTGGGCGATACGCGCAAGCCGTTGTTTATCCTCGTCGTGACGGGTATAGTCAACGTGGGGTGTAACATTCTGTTTGTGGCGGCGTTCAAGATGAGCGTTGCAGGCGTTGCGACGGCGACCGTCATAGCCAACTATTTGAGCGCGGCTATCGTCATTGTTTTTATTATGAAGGACGAATCGCTTAAAGTGAAGCGCGGTGCGAAGTTCCGCAAGGAATACCTTATCCGCATTTGCGTGATCGGCTTGCCCGCGGGACTCCAAGGCGTGGTATTTTCCATTGCCAACGTGTTTATTCAGACCTCTATAAACGGGTTCGGCGCGCAGGCGGTGGCGGGCAGCGGCGACGCGGTGAACTTCGAAAGCTACGTGTATTTCTTCGTCAATGCGTTTGCGCAAACGACTGTTACATTCTTTGGGCAGAACTACGCGGCGGGCGAGTTCGATAGGTGTAGGCGAGCGTTCAAGATAAATATGCTGTCGGGACTTGTCGTGTCCACCGTGCTAAGCGTGGTATTCGTTGCGGGCGGCAGATTGTTTATAAGAATTTATACGACTGACGAGGTCGCGATCGAGTATGCGGTCATGCGGCTTTGGTGTGTTTGCATAGGCTCTATGATCCCGTGCCTTTACGAAATCGCGGGCGGCGCGTTGCGCGGCATGGGGCATTCGCTTTTGCCCGCCGTGTTTACCATAGTCGGGTCGTGCGTGCTGCGGCTTATTTGGATATACACCGTGTTCGCGGCGTACCCGCTGTATTGGGTGCTGCTCGTCGTTTATCCGTTGTCGTGGACGATAACGGGCGGAGCAATGCTTATAGCGTACTTCGTAATATTCAGGAAAGCGGTTAAAAAGAATATACCGCCCAAAAGCGATGACGGTGAAGTTGGGGAGCAAACGATTGAACAAGCCAAGAAATTCCTGCTTTGTAAAACATTTCGGGTTTTTGAAATTTACGCGGCGTAATTGCTTGACAAAACAAACCTTTTAATATATAATACTTGTTGCAAGCGGTAATACGCTTGAAGATAATATGCACTCATAGCGCAATTGGATAGAGCGTCTGGCTACGGACCAGAAGGTTGGGAGTTCGAGTCTCTTTGGGTGCACCATTACGGGGGTATAAGAACACCCCGAAAAAGAAACCGATTTATCGGTTTCTTTTTCTTTTGCGCCGTTTTCGTCCTCGCTCCCGCTTTCGCCGTTGCCGTCGGGGTAATCGGGGAAAATCAAGTTCATAAGCAACTCGTTCTTTTGCCCGTCTTTTAAGTGGAATAATACTTTCATTTTATCGTCGTAAAGCACAACTCTATAAATGAACGTATCGACAAGGGCTTTGCGGTTTTTGTTCTTGGAATAGTCCAGCGTTCTGAAATGTAATAACCACTTGCGTATGTCTTCATAGCTGTAATTGATTTGTAAAGCCTTTTCGCTCTCAATAGTTGCGTTCAGCTCGGCGTTCTCGTTCTCTAACTTTTCGATTTGCGCTAAAATCGTGTCGGCAATCTTACCGCGCATTAGTGCTTGCATTAAGTTATTGATAGCCGCTTGATTTTCCGCAATAACCTTTTCAAGCCGTTTTATCTCGCTGTCGTTCCGCTCGGCTTGTATCAGTAAATAAGTTTCGGCGGCGATTAGGTCTATATACTCGTCGTTTAATATGCCTTTTTCGCCCACTATGGCGGCAATAACCTCGTCCTCGATAAACTGTTTGCGGACGGCTTTTTTGTCGCATTTGCCTTTAACGTGTCCGTTACAAGCATAATAAAAATACAATTCTTTATTCTTGCTTTTACCGCTTACACCCGTCATTTTATTGCCGCACTTGCCGCATATCAATTTTTCCGATAATATGTATTCCTCAACGGCTTTGCCCCTCGACGGAGCGGCGGCGTATTTCCGCAACACCTCTTGCACCTCGTCAAACAGTTTGTCGTCGATAATGCGCGGCATACCGCCGTCTATTTCCTCGCCGTGATAAATGTATTTGCCCAAATATTTGCGGTTTGCAAATATGCTGTGAAAGCTGTTTTTGTTCCACTTTTCGCCCCTCACTGGCGGTATTCCTCGCCCGTTCAAATAGCGCGCAATATCGGCGTAATTGTAGCCGCTGGCAAGCATTTCAAACATTTTCTTGACTACGGGCGCGGTGCCCTCATTTATTGCAAAATGCTTGTTCTCGTCCACCTTGTAGCCGTAGGGAATAAACCCGCCGAAAAACTTGCACTTTGACGCGGTTAAAGCCATACCGCGTTTTATCTTTTGCGATAGCTCCGCCGAATAGTATTCCGCCATACTTTCCAAAACGCCCTCGATTAAAATACCGCTCGCGTCGTCCGTGATATTCTCTTTTGCCGATAGCACGCGCACGCCGTTCTTTTTCAGCTTTGCTTTGTACGTTGCGCTGTCGTAGCGGTTACGGGCAAAGCGGTCAAGCTGGTAAACGATAACGTACTGAAAGCCTTTGCGCTTGCTGTCCTCAATCATTTGTAAAAATTCGGGGCGTTTGTCCGTTGTACCCGTCAAAGCGCGGTCTATGTACTCGTGGACTATGCGCAATTCGCTCCGCTGTGCAAATGCGTGGCACTCGGCTAATTGTCCCTCGATAGACTGTTCGTTTTGTCCATGACAGCTAAAACGTGCGTAGATTACTGCGTTTTTCATAGTGTTTGCTCCTTTGCGCCGTCCGTTGTGGACTGCGGCTTAAAAATTTTGTGTTCGCTTTGGTGCTTACCGTCTTAACCAGCAAAAAATGCCGTCGCAGTCAAATTGTCAAGGGTTTGCCCCGTAGGGGACGACGATTTTATGCCTAACGGGAGATAAATCGTCGCCCTTTACAATTTGGCAAGGCGGCGTATTCCGTCCCCAGACGGTAAGCACAAGCGACACAAAAACTATAAAATTCTTACCGAAAAATAAATAATAGCTCACAATGATTTTATCAAAAATAGAACAACTAAATTTATCATTATATAGTAAATTATGTCTAATACTGTAATCGACTAAAAAGCAATATTGCCGCCTATTATTTGGCGAATACCACTTGTATGTTCAAATCGACCGACTATTGTAAAAGAATTGAAATGTATCTATAAATTTAGTATACTTTATTCGTAAAAGCGCGCTTTACATAAGGAGGTTTTAATTTGAAAGTTGAAATCAAACTTGACGAAAACTGTTCGGAAACAAAGGTAATAATCATTACCGAAAAAATGACGGATGAAATTACTGCTTTAATGCAACGCCTATCGGAAGAAGCTCCGCAAGGAATTGTTGGTTTTGACGGTGATGTCGTTCAGATTTTAGAACCGACAGATATAGTCAGAATATACGCAGCGGTCGGAAAAGTATTTGCTGTTACAGAAAAAAAAGAGTTTGTCTTACGTTTACGCTTATATGAAATTGAAGAAAGGTTAAGTAGTAAGGGCTTTGTGCGTATTTCAAATTCGGAAATAATCAATATTAAAAAAGCAAAGAAATTCGATTTAAGCACAGTCGGAACAATTTGCGTATCGTTGTCAAACGGAAATGTTAGTTTTGTTTCGAGGCGATACGTTACAAAAATCAAAAAAACATTAGGTATATGAGGTGATACTATGAAAAAGAAAATTTTATTTCGCAGTCTTATGGGTGCGCCTATCGGCGTATTAGTCAGTTTAATTATAACAATTATTTTTTCGCTTTGTATGGGGCACGGCGAATATTTTCCTGCTCCACACGAACTTATAGATTGGTGTGGCGGCAACGAAACAACCGCAGTAATCGTACAAATGATTTGTTCGCTTCTTATTGGTGCTATCGGCGGCGGCTCGTCCGTGATTTGGGAAATCGAAAAATGGAGTTTATTAAAGCAAACATTAGTGCATTTGGCTATTATTTCCGTTCCGTTCTTCGGAATAGGCTATATAATGAATTGGATGCCGCATTACTTATACGGCGCATTGGGTTACGTTGGCGGATTTATTGCGGTATACGTAATTATGTGGTGCTCCATATTTTTTTCAATCAAAGCAAAAATAAAGAAAATGAATAAGCATTTACAAGAAATACAACAAGAGGACATAAAAGAAAAATAAGTGGACGAAATTAAAAAAGAAAAAGTGCCGTACTTTTATGCTTGCTGTCCTAACTGCAAAAGTGTATTGTTACAAGCAAAGAACGGTTTAGAGGGCTATACGAAATGCTCTAAATGTGGCGAATATATTCATATCGTTATTCGGAATGATACCGTTACAACAAAAATAAAGGTAACACATCAATGACTTATTACGTTGTATGCCCCGAATGTGGGTATAAACTATTAAAGGCTGGCGACGGCTCTACAATAGAAATCTATTGCCCGAAATGTAAGGGCAAAATGTTAATAGCTGTAAAAGACGGTAAAGTTATCGTGCAAAAGGCAAACGATAATAAATAATTATTAGTATTACTTTATACGCCACTATGTCACACTGTCACACTTTTGATGTAAACGGCAATATGTGCGGGCGGCGAAGCCGCCCGCACTGTGGCGTATAGTATTACCACGCCACCCCGTAACGTGTAACACATTTAGTGGCGATTATTATAAAATCGGCTATTATCTAATAAAAAATGACAAAATGCTCTTTATGCCTTGTTGTACCATTTAGGGTGGGTATGGGTGGGCTTATCAAAAATTTAAGGAGTATCAAATATGGAAAAGAAAATTCCGCTCGGAATAAGCGTTATCTATTTCAACAACGAAAACAAAAACATTTACGCCGAACTGCCGCCCGATAAAGAGCAAGCAAAAAAGCTGTCAAAGCGTATCTATAAAAACGCTATGACAGCCCTTGCAAGCCGTGAGCCGTCAACTCCGCACGACTGACTGTTTACCTAATAACAAATAGTCCGACAGCGGCAAGTCAACACTGCAATAATATTCCCGTCTGTTTACCTTGTAGATTACTATGTTCTTTTTATCGGCAAAGCGGTGCACCACCACAAAACCCCGCTACAATAGTAGCGGGGTTTTGTGGTGGTGCACTCCATGAGTGAGTAGCGCGGCGAAGAAAATTATTATTAACTAAGCGGTATAGGAATTATAAATTTTTTTTGTTTTTATATTACCGTCCCGAATAGAAGCTCACGCCGAGGTACTCCTCGAAGGCTTCGCGGATCTTATCGTACTTCGGGGGATCTTTAAAATATATTCTCGTATGCTTTTCCGTGCCGTCGGCGAAGTATACGGTCACGCTTTCGCTTCCGCCGTCGCATATTTGATCGTCGGAAATGTATTTGTCCTTCCATGCGAGGAAGCCCAACGACTTGATTTTATCATACAGCTTTGACGCTTGTTCTTCGGTGAACGTTGATACAAGCTTGGGAGTATTGAGGTCTTCGGCGGTGAGCCCAGGCGTATGTTCGAGAATTTCGGAAATATCCGCATCGGTTGCCAAGGTGTCGTAAACGCTCCCGTTTTTGAAGTCGAATGTGCGCACGTATTCGCCCGAAAACGGTGCGAACCCTTCGTGCCACGACGTTTCGATTTTGATTATTTCCAAATCGTCGTACTCCGTTTTAGGCGTACATCCCACAATGACGGAAAGGGCTATGTAAAGCAACAGCGGCATGATTAAATACTTTTTCATTTTCATAGCGCACCTCATATAATAACAACAACGTAAGTTCGTATTTTGTCCCGTTCGAAAAAATAAAAAGCCGACGGCGCAAGATTATTGCGTTATCGGCTTTTTGGTTTAATCCGTTTACACCAAGCTTGTCATATTGAGTATTACGTTGCTTACTGCGCCGAGACCCGCAGCGAACAGGATGCCGCCGGCAAGGCACATTATTACGTTGAGCGCGCTTGCGTCGAGCGGGGAGATCATGGGAAGCATGGTGAATAACAGCGCGCCCGCGGCGATCGAGCAGACTATCGACAGCCAGGTCTTTTGTTTGGCGACGGTCGCTAACGTAAGAGCAATGCCGACGTATATCGCGACCAGGAACACCTTGCAGAACATACAGGCGATTATCCCGCCTGCGCCCGCTTCGGCGGTGAACGGGAGCCCCGCGATCGCGCCGCCTATCATTGCGCCGATAAAGTAGGCGAGTATCATTATCACGCCGCTTGCGTAGCACACAAGACTTTTGGATATTACGTAGTCGCTTTTCTTGGCGCGGACGGTGAACAGGTTTTTGGCGTAGCCGCTCCTGAAATCCTGTGCGACGAAAAGACAGACGAGGACGGCTATCAAGAAGTACATAAGATTGATATTGCACATTCCCGTTATATCCATGCTCATGCCCGCGCCGCTGCCGCTCATAGCACCTATCGATTGCCAAACGTTTGTGAACGTTTCTATCGTCGTTTCCACGCCCGTTGCGGGATCGATCGTAGTGCCGCTCATCATGGAAGTCATTACTAGCATGAGTATGGGAATGACCAAACTCACGCCTGCCATAATGTACACGAGCGGCATTGTGAACATTCGCTTAAAGTCAACTTTGAGCATTGTTTTCAGCCTTTTCGTAAAGGTCGATTTTTCAAACGTTGCTTCCATTTACCGCGCCTCCTTCATTAAGTCGATATAGTATTCTTCGAGGTTTATTTTGTCCGTTTTTATTTCGGTGACTATGATATTTTGACCATACAGGAACGAAACTATATCCTCGGGCTTTGCATTGTCGTAAACGCGGATATATTCTTGCTCGTCCGTTTCGACACGTGAATACTTGCGTTCGAGAACAGCTTTCGTCGCCGCCGTATCCTTTGCTTTGAGCGCGATGAAGGTAGGGTAATCGGCGTTGAGCTCCTCGGCGGTCATTTCCTTTATCATCTTGCCGCCGCGCACGATGCCGTAGTGCGTTGCTATTTTTTCGAGCTCGCCGAGGATATGCGACGAAATGACTACCGTGCAATTATAGTTCGTCGTTATATCGACGAACACCTCGCGCATTATCCTCATGCCGTCGGCGTCGAGACCGTTTATGGGTTCGTCGAGGACGAGCAGAGCGGGACTGCCCAAGAGTGCGAAAGCGATGCCTATGCGCTGTTTCATGCCGAGCGAGCAGTTCTTGAATTTGTTGGAAGCCGAGCCTTCCATGCGCACAGTTTTGAGCACTTTTCGCACTTCTTCTTCGGCGTTCTTTATGCCGAGGTTAGCCGCTTGCAGCATCATGTTATTCCACACGCTGTAATTGGGAAAGCACCCCGGTGCTTCGATAAGCACGCCTATTTTCGCTCTCACGTCGGGATCGCGGTAGTCCTTGCCGAACAGCTTGATCTCTCCGCCGCTCGGCACGAGCAGTCCGCAAACGAGCTTTTCGGTAGTCGACTTGCCCGAGCCGTTCTCGCCGATAAAGCCGTAAATCGAACCTGCCGGCACGGTCATGTTCAAGCCGTTCAGCGCTTGCTTTTGCCCGAAGTTTTTGGATAGATTTCTTATTTCTATTGCGTTCATTTTTCACCTCTTAATAGCAGTCGCGCTTATTCAGTATCCACGAGCCGAGAACGTTGTAGATGACCGCCCACGCTATCGAAACGACAAGACAGATAATGACCGATACGAAGTTTGCGCTAAGGCAGGCGTACACCGACGAGCCGTACAGGAAAATATTTAGTGCGGGGGAGTTGCCCACGACCGCCGCCGCGCCTATGACGGGAATGCCCGTGCCGAGTATGAAGCACAGCGCGATCGATATACCGAACTTGGAGCGGAAGATCACGTTTATAAACGTGTAAAGGCTCGCCCAGCCGAGGCTCATGATCATTTTGCCGAGTATGGCGCATATAAGCGAGTCTGCGTTGACGGCGAAGGATAAGCCCGTAAACACGCCCGAAGCGAGCCCGCCGATAAGATAGGTCACGCACATACACGCCATAGAGAACGCGCCGAGAAGGCTTTTACTCATCATGTAGTCTTGCTTCTTCGGGTGGGTTGTGAACAGCTGTTTGACGTATCCGCTCTTGTAGTCGTGACCGATGAATATGGAAATCATTATGCCGCCGAAGATGAACACCATGTTCATATTCGCGTACTCGCCGATATTGTTTACTACGTACAGCGGGCTGTCGGCGGCGATTATCTGCCACGCGTTGGTGAATAGGGAAGCGGTCGCGCCGTCGTCGCCCATTGCGCCCATCGACACGAGCGCGGGAATGATAGCGGATATGCCCAAAAAGATATAGAACAGCGGGGTGTGGAACAGCCTGTAAAAGTCCACGCCGAGCATACCCTTTAACCGTTTGAAAAAGCTCGGCTGTTCGAAGGTCAATTGCGTCGCTTCCATGGTTAAGCCTCCTCCTTTTTGCTCATAAGCTCGATATAGTATTCTTCGAGCCCGACCTTGTTCTTCGTTATCTCGGTCACGGCGTGCCCCTTATCCAAAAGGCGCTTGACTATTTGCTCGGTATAGTCAACGTCGTAAACGCGGATATATCCGTCCTCGCACCGAACGTCCGTAAAGCTGCTTTTGAGCATCGTCGCCGCGCTCGGCATATCCCTCGTCTTTATCGATACGAACGTACGGGAGCGTGCGTCCATTTCGGCGGCGGATAGCTCTTGTATCATTTTGCCTTGACGGATGATGCCGTAGTGCGTGGCTATCTTTTCGAGCTCGCCGAGGATATGCGACGAGATGAGAACGGTGCAACCGAGGTTTTGCGTAATGTCGACGAGAATGTCGCGCATGATGCGCATACCGTCGGTATCCAAGCCGTTTATAGGCTCGTCGAGAATGAGCAGGGCAGGGTCGCCGAGAAGCGCCATTGCGATGCCGATACGCTGTTTCATGCCGAGCGAGCAGCTCTTGAACTTGATCTTGGCGTTGTCTTCCATACGCACGATTTTAAGTACGCGGTTGATTTCTTCGGCGCGGTTTACTATTCCGAGATTGAGCGCTTGCATCATGAGGTTCGCCCATACGCTCGAATTGGGGAAGCACCCCGCGCTCTCTATAAGCGCACCCACCTTGGCGCGAACGCCTGCGTCGGTATAGTCCTTGCCGAACAGCTTTATCTCGCCGCCGTCGGGAACGAGGTGCCCGCAGATAAGCTTTTCGGTAGTGGACTTGCCCGAGCCGTTCTCGCCGATAAAGCCGTATATACTGCCTACGGGAACTGTCATATCGAGATTATCCACTGCGTACATTCCGCGGAAGCTTTTGGATAGGTTTCTTATTTCTATTGCGTTCATTGTAACCTCGTTATTCGGTTTCTTTTTTATCTGTTATTTCTACTGCGTATTTATCGTCGAGACCTTTGGCTTTGAGAAATGCGTTGAATTCGCGCGTGAGCGTTTCGACGGAGTAGGCGGCGGGCGATACGTGCGGCACGCCGTGCTTGGATTGCTCTATTTGCTTGCGCACTTTTTTGTTGCTTTCTTTCGCGCCTTTTTTGATATTTTCGATTATAAGCTTGACTTTTGCTTTAAAGCCCTTGGTGTGCAGAAGCTCGGTGAACTCGGGGTTGTTCTCCGCCGAGCGACGCTTGACTTCTTCGAGTTGAGCTTTATCGGCTTCCTTTTGCTTGCGGGTGTTCTCCGCTATGTTCGCAAATGCGACTTTGAATTTTGCCGCTATGCCTTTGGTGTGGCAGAATTCCTCGAACTGCTTAGCGATTTCCTCTTGGTTGATTGCGTGTTGTTCCATGGTTTGTAATCTCCTTATTTGAATTGTTTTATTGTTTCTTTCGGCGTGGGCGAGCAATATCTTCCACTGCGCTTCGCCAGTAGCCGCCAAAAATTCGTTGAAGTCGTCCTCGGTCAAATCGAGCGTTTCGTCTTGCTTGGTTTCGTCTTGTTCCATGTTTTCGTCTTCCTCTGAAAATTTGTAACCGTTCGGTTACACGTATATTTTAAATTCTTTTTCGGTAAAACACCACAACACAAAAACCGAAAAGTGTCGGTTTCTGATTGATTTTTTTAAATTGTTCTGCTACAATACAAGTGCGATTTTTTAGGCGGTGGATATGAATAGGTCGGAATCGAAGTTCAATAATACGGCGGGCAAGATGCGGCGGGCGCTCGTTACGTTGCTCGAAACCAAGGAGTTCGGCGATATAAGCATTATGGATATTTGCGTGGCGGCGGGCGTGAACCGTTCGACTTTTTACGCGCACTACGACAACACGTACGAGCTTTTGAGAGAAGCGCACGCGGGCATGGTAGGCGATTTCTTTAACGAGTGCGAGTTCGATAACCCCGTCGATCTGTCGAATATGAGTAATCTAAGCAAAGACGATCTTAATTTGATTTCGCCCAAATATTTATTGCCGTACTTGAAATACATAAAAAACCATAAACGGCTTTTTAGGATCTATGCCGAAAACGCTCATTCGTTCGAAGTGAATAAGGCGGACGATATGCTTATCGAAAATATTTTCGTGCCTATATTATTCAAGCACGGCGTGACCGATAAGAAGCTTATTTACTATATGCAAAAGTTCTTTCTCAAAGGTATCGACGCTATTATAAACGAGTGGGTGAGAAACGATTGCGAGGACGATATTCTTTTTATTTGCGAGATCATAACCGTTTGCGTGCGCCCGCTGAGCTATAAGGGCGAATAGGTGTTGACAAAGTTATACGTGCGGTATATACTTATTATATAAGAGGTTATGCTAAGACGATGAAAACGGAAAATAAGTTTAAGTTGATTGTTTTTTTACCGATAGTTATCGGTATCGCGCTTTTGATCATCGGCATGGTGACGGGTTCGTCGATCATGACGTATGCCGGTATCGCAGTGCTGTTCGGCGGTAGCTTTCTCGTTGCGATGATCACCGCAATAGTCGTTATAGTCAGGGCGGTGCGCGGAAGCGGTACAAGCGATACGAGTAGTTCGACTTCTTCGAGCGTCGACGACGATACGGATATCGACGATGAAATCGACGATGATATAGACGACGAAGATATTGACGAGGAAGATATAGACGAGGAAGATATAGGCATCGTAAAAGACGAAGCCGTTAAAGAAAAGAGCGGGAGCGACAAAGAGCGCGAGATGATCGAAAAGATCAATTCTACGCGCGGGGAAGCCAATAAGATGGCGAACGCGGAGTATCAGCTGTCGCACGCCGCAAAGACCTGGAAGGGAGCGAGCAGGGGCGACAAGGTAAAGGGCTGCCTGTTCGTTATATGCTTTATTTCGTGTCTGTTCGGCGCAATGATATTGTTTGGACTCGGCTACAATTTGGCGGGCGGTATCGTTTTCGGCTGTGCGTTCCTTATTATTTTCGGCGCGCTTATTATAACTAAGATTATAGAGCACCGCTCCATGTCGGGCAACTACGATAGGGCGGACTACGACCGCAAAACGGGCATTGTCAAAAATTGCACGCTGTCGAGCTCTGTGGGGGCGGGTAGCGGGAGTACCTCGCGTATATCGTCTATCGTGTATCGCGTGCAGGTCGAGGTCGACGGCAAGCTTCGTAACGCGTACAGCCGCGAGTACTACGACGAGGGCGACAAGGTAAAATTGCTCGTGCATAAACGGCTCGATACGGTCAAGATCATAGACGACGGCGAGGACGAGCCGCTCGACGATTACGAGATCATGCGCGACGAGGCGAACGCGCGCATGGAAGAATTGCAAAAGCGCGCCGAAGAATACGAAAAGCGTTGGGGCTTGCCCGACGATCCCAAAGAGCCCGAGCCGAAAAAAGCCGATGCCGACGTGACTGCGGCGCGTGAAGAACTCGCGGTAGTGCTTTCGGCGATGGCTAAGCGCGAGGACGAAGCGGGCGATACGGGTGAACCCGAGAAAACGCCCGAGCCGACCGCTCCCGAAAAGAAAGAGGAAGGACCGATCGAAGCCGTCGAAAGCAAGGACGAGAAGGTCGAACCGACCGAGCCGCGCCCGTCGACCCGCAGACCGAATACGGGGTATAAAGGGATAAAGCGGAATTAAATATAGCGTTCCGTTAAATTTAATCATACTTTAATATTAAAATCGCCAAAACACTTGATTTTGGCGGTTTTGTGTTGTATAATTTTCATGTAATACAAACGTTTTAAAGAGGACCTTTCATGAACGCAAAACAGGTAAAACAGTACGAAATTTTAAGCGAATTTTTCTCGTCCGACATTCTCAAACAGGCGGCGGTCGATAAGTATTTCGGCGCAATGCTCAAACTCGATTACACTTACGCCGAGGATCTTTGGGAATATATGCTCATTCGTAACGACGCCGACCTTAAAAATCCCGCGGTCGCTAAACTCTATCTCGACCGCGCGGTCGCGCTGTTCTTGAACGCGGCAGAAGCCAAGGCGCTTAAAACGGTTATCGATAAGCCCGTTATTCACCGCGCAGTGTTCTCGTTCGCTCCGTCGGCGGCGGAAGGCGCGCTGTTCGATCTTGCGGTCAATCTTTTGGTGGCTGGCAAGGTCGATACCGTCGAGAGTATTTTCAAGAACCTTATCAAGAACGAGGCTATGAAGGTTTCGTACGGCGGGTACATGATCAAGTTCCTCGATAAGTACTTTATCGAGATGATGAAGAAGAATTCGACGCACCGCGTCGAGCTTAACCGCAAGCAGGCTAATCTCCTTATGACTTACGTTCAGAAGGTGAAGGGTGACGAGAAGGCTATGCTTGTTCAGAGGGTCAAGGAAGTTCTTTAAGCTAAAATATCGCTATAAAATTGCTTAATAGGGAGTAAACTATGCGCAGAACAAAGATCGTTTGCACACTCGGACCGGCTACCGACGATTACGCCGTTCTTAAAAACATGGTACGCGCGGGCATGAACGTGGCGCGGCTCAACTTTTCGCACGGCACGCACGACGAACACCGTAAGCGCATAGACGCGGTCAAGCGCGCGCGTAAAGAGCTCGGCGTGCCCGTGGCTATTCTTCTCGATACCAAGGGTCCCGAGATCCGTATCAAAACGTTCAAGGACGGCAAGGTCGATCTTAAAAAGGGGAACAGCTTTACGCTCACCACGCGCGAGGTAGAAGGCGACGAGACATGCGTTTCCGTTTCGTACGCCGAGCTTCCCAGCTATGTTAAAAAGGGTGCGCGCATACTCGTGAACGACGGGCTTATCGAGCTCAGCGTTCAGTCGATCAGCTCGACCGATATAGTGACTACCGTCATGAACGACGGTGTGCTGTCCAACCGTAAGAGCATTAATATGCCCGACACCTTTATCGATATGCCGTACCTCAGCGAGAGCGACCGTGCGGATATAGTGTTCGGCATAGAGAACGACGTGGACTATATCGCTATGTCGTTTGTGCGGACTGTTGACGACGTGCGCATTATTAAGCGTTTGCTTACCGAGCACGACGCCGATAACGTTCAGCTTATTGCTAAAATCGAGAACCGTCAGGGCGTTGACAATATGCCCGCGATCCTTGCCGAGTGCGACGGCGTTATGGTCGCGCGCGGCGATATGGGCGTTGAGATCCCGTTCGAGGAGCTGCCCGGCATACAAAAGGATATGATTTCCAGATGCTACCGTAGCGGCAAAAAGGTTATCACCGCTACGCAGATGTTGGAGTCCATGATTACTAATCCGCGCCCCACGCGTGCCGAGATATCGGACGTAGCCAACGCCGTTTACGACGGTTCGTCGGCTATCATGCTTTCGGGCGAGACCGCCGCGGGCAATTATCCCGTCGAAGCGGTGCGCACCATGGCGAGCATTGCCGAGTGCGCCGAGAGCGGTATAAACTACAAGAAACGGTTCAATTCGCTCGAAGCGGATATTAAGTCGATAACCGACGCGGTGTCGCACTCGACCTGCGCGGCGGCGTTCGACCTCGACGCGAAAGCGATAATCGCAGTGTCGCAGTCGGGCTATACCGCGCGCAAGATTTCGCGGTTCCGTCCGTCCGCGCCTATTATCGCGCCCACGACCTCGGTCAAGGCGTATAACCAGCTCGCCATGAACTGGGGCGTTCTGCCTACGCTCAGCAAGATGCAGGAGTCGAGCGACGATTTGTTCCGTCACGTTATCAACTGTGCGCTGTCGACCGGTATGGTTCAAGAGGGCGATCTCGTTGTTATCGCCGCGGGCGTGCCCGTGGGCGTTTCGGGTAACACCAATAATATGCGGATAGAATACGTTAAAAAGCACTAGTAAAAGGTTTTATCATGTCCGATAAAAAAGAAATCCTTATAGTCGAGGACGAGGCACAGATTTCACGGTTTTTGCAGCTCGAACTCGAACACGAGAACTACGGCTGCACTATCAGCGCGGACGGCAGGGAAGCGCTCGATCTCGCGCTCGCGCGTGACTTCGATCTTATTGTTCTCGACGTTATGCTGCCCTCGCTCAACGGCATAGAAGTTTTGCGCAGGCTGCGCCAGCAAAAGCAAACGCCCGTAATAATTCTTACGGCGCGCGATCAGGTCGTGGACAAGGTGACGGGGCTCGACATCGGCGCCAACGATTACATGACCAAGCCGTTCGCAATAGAGGAGCTACTTGCGCGTATCCGCCTGCACATAAAGCATTCCGGCGCGCACGCGAGCGCGGATATCGTTTGCAACAAACTGTCCGTCAATCCCGAAGCGCGCGTCGCGTCGTACGACGGACATACCATTGACCTTACCAAAAAAGAATTCGATCTCTTGCTGTATCTCATTCAGAACCGCAATATTGTAGTCAGCCGCGAGCAGCTGTTGGACGCGGTTTGGGGGTTTGATTTTTACGGCAGTACCAACGTCGTCGACGTGTACGTGCGGTACTTGCGGTCTAAGATAGACGACGTTTACGGCGTTACGCTCATCGAGACGGTGCGCGGCTCGGGATACGTTATAAGATGAGCGAGCGCGACGAACGCGAGGAATTCGGTCCCGTGCGCGGCGACGCGGCTGTGGACGGTCCTGTCGGCGAGAGCGAAACGCTGACCGTGCCCGTGCGTGCGGACGCGCTTCCCGAAAATAAAGAGGCGGTGCGCCAAACGCTCGCCGAAATCAAGAGCGCACAGAACGCCGAGAAAGCCCCGACCAAACGCGAGGTCAAGGACAGCATTCTTCTGCTCGTTAAAATCTTGTTTTTCCCGATAACGCTCATTGTAATGGGCGTTAGGTTTCTTTTTAAAAAGTTTCGAGTGGGCATCACCGTAAAGACCACGGTGGTGTTCACAGTCGTGTTCGGCGTTATGATAATCGGGTACGCCGCGTTTATCCTTGCGAGCCTTGATAGCCTTGTGGACGGCACGGTGACAGCCGATTATATGCGGCGGCTCGTAATTACCTCGACGGTGCTCGTTGCGCTGTTTATAGTGCTCGGCGCGACGCTAGGTGGTTTTTCGAGCCAGTACATGATCAATCCCGTGCGCAAGATAACAAAGCGCGTTAAACAGATTTCGGACGAGAATATAAGCTCGGCACGGTTAGAGCCCGTCGATACGCAGGACGAGTTGATGGAGCTTACAAACCAAATTAACGCCATGCTTGACAGCTTGCAGGAAGCGTTCGAGCGGCAGGAGAACTTCGTGTCTGACGCGTCGCACGAGCTCAAAACGCCGTTGTCCGTTATTGCGGGCTACGCCAATCTTTTGCGGCGTTGGGGCAAGGACGATCCCAAGATTTTGGACGAGAGTGTGGAAGCGATCTCGCGCGAAGCCGAGAATATGAAGCGTATCGTCGAACAGCTTTTGTGGCTCGCCAAGCTCGGCAAGTTTACGCTCAACAATACCGAGTTCAATCTTTACGAAACGGTAGACGGCATAGTGGACGGGTACAAAATGGTTAATCTCCGCCACGCGCTCAGCCTTTCGGGCGATCCGTCGATCACGCTCAACGCCGATAAGAACCTTATAACCGAAGCGGTGCGCACGCTCGTGGACAACGCCATAAAGTACACGCCGCCCGAAGCGGGCGAGATAGCCATATCCGTCAATAACGTTGACGAGCATATAGAGATAGCCGTCGCCGATAACGGCATTGGCATTGCCAAAGAGGACAGAGAGCATATATTCGAGCGGTTCTACCGCTGCGACAAGGTGCGTAGTCGCGCAGCGGGGTCGAGCGGGCTCGGGCTTACCATTTGCAAGCAGATCGTCGAGATGATGGGCGGCAAGATACGTGTGGACAGCGAGCTCGGCGAGGGCAGTACGTTCACTATCGAATTGTATTAGGTTTTATGAAAATACGGATAGCTTGTCCGTATTTTTTTGTTTTATGCGCATATAATGTAGCATGGAATTCAGTTGGGAAACGGTGCTCATATTCGTTGCTGCGGCGGCGCTCGTAGCCGTCGTTGCATGGGTTACGAGATTGAAAACGCGCGGAGTGATGCGCGTGCTTATCAATTCATTCGCGGGCGGGGCGCTCATTGCGTTCCTTTCGGCGTTTAATATTATCGTGTTGCCGTTCAATGCGTTCAATGCGCTTTTGGTCGGCGTTTTGGGCTTGCCCGGTGCGGGAGTGGTAGTAGCCGCGGCGATGCTGTTGTAATTAGGAATTAGTAATTATGAATTATGCCCTCATCCGTCACGGCTTACGCCGTGCCACCTTCCCCAATTGGGGAAGGCAAATAAGGATACAATTAAGAAAATTACCCCGTAGGGGTCAATCATTTCTAATTCCTAATTCACAATTCCTAATTAATTATATTGCTTGACTGTTTTCGATTATTGTGATAAACTCTTATATAATTAAATTATACGGAGCTTATCATGGCAGAAAAGAACGACAGATTTGTCAATCAGATAGCCGACATCAATACCGACTACACTAAGTGGTATACCGACGTTTGCCTTAAATCGGAGCTGTGCGATTACGGTCCCGTTAAGGGCACTATGGTTTTTCGCCCGTACGGTTACGCGATCTGGGAGCGTATTCAAGCCGAAGCGGATAAACGGTTCAAGGCGCAGGGCGTCGAGAACGCGTATTTCCCCATGCTCATACCGCAAACATTCCTTATGCGCGAAGCCGAGCACGTGGAAGGGTTCGCGCCAGAGGTTGCGACTGTCACGCACGTAGGCGATACCGAGCTCGGCGAAAAGCTCGTGCTTCGTCCTACGTCTGAGACGATCATCGGCAATATGTATTCTAAGTGGATAAGCTCGTACCGCGATCTTCCGCTTAAACTCAATCAGTGGGCGAACGTTGTGCGGTGGGAGAAAACCACACGCCCGTTCCTCAGAACGAGCGAGTTTTTGTGGCAGGAAGGTCATACCGTGTTTGCTTCCGCCGAGGAAGCGAACGCCGACGCGCTCACTATGCTCGGCGTGTACAAGGAGCTTGCCAACGACGTTCTGTGCTTGCCCGTGCTTGTCGGGCAGAAGTCCGAAAAAGAGAAGTTTGCGGGTGCGGTCGCTACGTACGGTATGGAAGCGATGATGAAAGACGGCAAAAGCCTTCAAGCCGGCACTACGCACTACCTCGGCGAGAATTTCGCCAAGGCGTTCGATATTAAGTTCTTGGACAAGGACGGCACGCATAAGTACGCGTACCAGGCGAGCTGGGGCATTTCCACGCGGCTTATAGGCGCTATCATTATGGCGCACGGCGACGAGCGCGGACTGTGCCTGCCGCCGCCCGTTGCGCCCGTTCAGGTCGTTATTATTCCTATCGGCGCGGTAAAGAACCACGCAGTTGCCGATAAAGCAGAAGCGATTAAAGCCGATCTGGTTAAGGCTGGCGTGCGCGTTACGGTGGATAACCGCGACCAGTCGCCCGGGTTTAAGTTCAACCATTGGGAGCTTCGCGGCGTGCCCGTAAGAATGGAACTCGGCGGGCGAGATATAGAAGCAGGCGTCGTTACCGTTTGCCGCCGCGATACTGCTGAGAAGTTCACTATGCCTTTGGACGGCGTGGTTAATGGCGCGACCGAGCTTTTAGAGACCATAAGAAAGAATATGCTCGACAAGGCGGCTAAATTCACGCAAGATCATATCGTAAAGGTCAATAACCTCGACGAGATGGGCGCGGCGCTCGACGGCGGCAACTTTACCGACGCGTACTGGTGCGGCGATAGGGAATGCGAGGAGAAAATCAAACAGACCTATTCTGCGACAAGCCGCGTTATGCACGCCGATCAATCGGGTGTGGAAAAGCATAAATGCGTTTGCTGCGGGAAGAAAGCGAAAAAGCGCATTTACTTTGCGCGCGCGTATTGAGCGCGTATTCATCGGCGGATACGGGCTACGCTTAGCTCGCCGCCTTGGTCATGTAGGTGGGTCTACACTCCCGTCGGCGGCTCGCTAACTGTTGCCCGTCTGCGCCGCGACTACGCACTCAATAATACGTTCATTTAAATAAGTCAATAAACAAAAAATTAGGAGCTCGATTGAACTCCTAATTTTTGTTTTGTGATAATTTCTAATTCCTAATTCACAATTCCTAATTGAATTAAATCTTTTGGAACTTTCCGTCTTTTTTGTGGACGACGAGCTGTGCGTGAAGGCGTTTTGCAAGGTCTTTTGCGAGCGGCAGCGCTTCCTGCTTGGTGTCGCAACGGCGGTACGTTCTCGGCGAGTCGGAGCGCAATACCACCCAGTTCATTTTCATTCTGTCGTACTGGACGGATACCTGCAATGCCGAATTTTCGTCGCCGTACTCATTGTCGTATTCGTCTTCGCCGTAATCGTCCTCGTCTTCGACAGGAGCGGGTGCGGGCTTTTTAGCCGTCTTTTTAGCGGGCTTTTCGTCCTCTGCCGCTTGCTCGTTTTGCGCCGCGACCTCGTTTTTGAGCGCGGTGTTTTCGGCGGTGAGCGTTTCGATCTGTTCTTTAAGGTCCTGAGTGGTCGAGTGAATATCGACTATCATAGAGCGAAGCTCTTCCGTTTGTTTATCCTCTTTCGGCTGCTCCTTGGGTTGCTCTTTCGACTGTTCTTTTTTAACTTCCTTAGCCTTGGGTTCTTCCTTGGCGTAGCGTTCCCTGTACTCTCTGTCGACCTGTTCGCGGATAATGGGTTCCATTTCGGCACGGATCTCGGCGCGAAGCTCGCCGCTGTCGCGTAGCGGTTCGACAGCCGACAGCTTGTCGTTTTGCTCTTGCAACGCTTTTCGCTTCTTCTTGTTCTTAACGCCGACAATAGCCGCGATAATGATAGTCAGAATAAGCACGACTGCGACGACGACAAGAATGAGCATGACTACCGATATGTAGTCGTAACCCCAATCGCGCCAAGCCTTTGCGGGGTCTGCTTCGCCGCTTTTAAAAAGCTTGCCGAAAAAATTATCGAGCGCTTCCAAAAATGCTTCCATGTTTGTTTCAAATTCCTCCGTGGTTTTTATTTGCTGTTTGATATTATATCATTTTATATTGTATTTGTCAATAGCTATTCTTTAATTAATTTAGGTTCAGAGCGTGTATCTTTGCTCCGGACTTGACAAAGGGATAGCATTATTGTATTATATGATAGTTAATAATATTTTAGGAAGTGTTTACTTATGCAAAGAATAGTATCGTCGGAAAGCGTGACCGAAGGACATCCCGATAAAGTTTGCGATTATATAGCGGACTCCGTGCTCGACGCGGCGCTCGAAAAGGACGCGAACAGCCGCATTGCGTGCGAGGTGTGCTGTGCGACGGGGCTTGCCGTAGTACTCGGCGAGTTCGATACTCAGACCGATTTTATCGACGTGCAAAAGATAGCGCGCTCGACCATTGCCGAGGTGGGGTATACTCATCCCGAGCTTGGCTTCGACGCTACGACCTGCGCCGTGCTTAACTGCATCAACGGTCAGTCGCCCGACATTGCGCAGGGCGTTATAAACTCGCTCGAAACCCGAACGCTCAGCTCCGCCGATCCCTACGACGCGGTAGGCGCGGGCGATCAGGGTATGATGTTCGGCTACGCGTGCTCTGAGACCGACGAGCTCATGCCCATGCCGCTCACGCTCGCGCACTCGCTCACCCGTAGGCTCGCCGAGGTGAGAAAGAGCGGCGAGCTTGATTTTCTGCGCCCTGACGGCAAGGCGATGGTTTCGCTTGCCTACGAGGATAACGTTCCCGTCGGCGTAAAAACGGTAGTCGTGTCGGCGCAGCATTCGCCCGACGTAAGCGATAAAAAGCTCAAAGACGGCATTTACGAAAGCGTTATAAAAAAGGTCGTGCCCGAAAAAATGTTGAAGGGCGCGGAGATACTTATCAACCCGACGGGGCGGTTCGTAGTGGGCGGGCCCGCGGGCGATACCGGCGTTACCGGCAGAAAGATAATCGTCGATACCTACGGCGGCGCGATCCCGCACGGCGGCGGCGCGTTCAGCGGTAAGGACGCTTCTAAGGTCGACCGCTCGGCGTCCTACTACGCGCGGTACGTGTGCAAAAACCTCGTTGCGGCGGGGTTGTGCTCGCGCGTGATGATCCAGGTCGGGTACGCGATAGGTAAGGCTCGGCCCGTTTCGCTGTTCGTCGACACGTTCGGCACGGGCGACGACTCTAAGATAAAAGCGGCGGTCGAAAAGGTGTTCGACTTCCGTCCAGCGGCGTTCATAGAGAAGCTCGGGCTTAGGAACCCCATTTACAGAAAGACGACTAACTACGGGCATTTCGGCAAACGCGACTTGCCCTGGGAACAGCTCGACAGCGTTCAGAAGATCAAAGCGGTGTATTGATTTTGGACAGGCTTTCGGGTTCGGTTGAAGAAATACGTTTTCGCAACGATGAAAACGGCTGGACAGTGCTTGTGCTCGACAGTGACGGCGATCCCGTTACAGTGGCGGGCACGCTTCCGCCTGTCACGCCGGGCGATTTTATCGAGCTTGAAGGCGAGTTTGTCATTCATCCCAAGTTCGGCACGCAGTTCAAAGCCGAACGCGCGTCCATTGCCGCGCCGCGCAGCGAGTACGGGATCATACGGTTTCTCGGCTCGGGGCTTATCGAGGGCGTGGGCGAAAAAACGGCTGCGCGTATCGTCGATAAGTTCGGCGTGGACGCTATCGAAATAATAGAAAAAACGCCCGAAAGACTTTCCGAGATCCGCGGCATAAGCCCTAAGAAGGCGGTCAAAATAGCGGAGAGCTTCGGCGCGCTCCGTGCTCAGCGCGAGGCGATTATGTTTCTCGCGGGCTACGGCGTGTCGGTCAATCTTGCGCTCAAACTGTATTCGGTGTACGGCGCTTCTACCGTTTCCACCGTCAAGAGCAATCCGTACGTTCTCGTCGAGGACGTGGACGGCGTGGGCTTTCTCACCGCCGATAAGATCGCGCAGTCGATGGGTATTGACCCGCTTAGCGATTTCCGTATGCGCGCGGGGATAGTTCACGCGCTGGGCTCGTCGTGCGAGAAAGAGGGCAATACTTATCTGCCGAAAGATAAGCTGTTCGACGAGGCAAAAAAACTGCTCGTGCGCTACGACGAGGACGGGCTTGTGCGTGCGCTCGATTCGCTCATGATCGCGCGTAAGGTCGTTATTCCGTTCGAGGGCGCCGTTATGGGCGAGCTGTATTACCGCACCGAACGCGCGGCGGCGGTTAAGACGGTCAGGCGCGTGGATGCGTCGGGTATAGTTCCCGTCGACGTGAATGATGTAATAGATAGGTTCGAAAAGACGGAGAATATAACGCTGCATGCGGCGCAACGCGAAGCGGTCGTTAACGCCGTGACCCACGGCGCGTCCGTGATTACGGGCGGACCGGGCACGGGCAAGACCACTATTATCAACTGTATACTTTTCGTGCTCGACGCGCTCTCTCTTACTGCGACTTTGCTCGCGCCGACGGGTAGAGCCGCCAAGCGTATTACAGAGGGTTGCGGCAGAGACGCATCTACAATTCACCGCGCGGTGCTTATGCTCGAAGACGGCGCCAAGTTCGACGCGAACGCGGTAATTGTAGACGAGTTTTCCATGGTCGATATTTTCCTCTACAAAAACTTGCTCGACCACATGAGCGACGCAACAAAACTTATCGTGGTCGGCGACGCCGATCAGCTCCCGTCGGTAGGGGCAGGCAATGTGCTTCGCGATCTTATAGCGAGCGGGCTCGTGCCCGTAACGCGGCTTAGCTTTATTTACCGTCAGTCGAACACGAGCCGAATAGCGGTAAGCGCGCACGAGATAAACGACGGCAAGGTCCCCGACCTTACGGCGCGCGACGGCGATTTCTTTTTCTTCCGTATGCGGTCGGCGCAGGAGATTGCGGACATGACGGTTCAGCTCGCCACGACGCGCATAACGGGGTTCTGCGGAATAGAGCCGCACCGTATCCAAGTGATAGCGGCGCTCAAAAACGGCGTGTGCGGCGTGCATACTCTTAACACTCGGCTTCAAGCCGCGCTCAACGCCGGCGCGAAGAAAAAGGTGGTTGTCGGCGACTGCACGTTTATTGAAGGCGACCGCGTTATGCATACCGTGAACAACTACGAGCTCGAATGGTCGCGCGGTAGCGCGAGCGGCGTGGGCGTTTTTAACGGCGATATAGGAATAGTGGTGCATGTGTTCGATACCGGCGAGATCGAAGTTGAGTTCGAGGACGGGCGGCGCGTACTGTACGCGGGCGAAAACCGCCGTCAGCTTATTTTATCCTACGCGGTGACTGTGCATAAGAGTCAGGGCTGTGAGTTCGACGCGGTGGTAATGCCGGTCATCGTGGGGGCGCCCGTAATTATGACGCGCAATCTTTTGTACACGGCTATCACTCGCGCCAAGAAAATGGCGGTACTCGTCGGCGACGAGTATGCGGTCAAGCGCATGGTCGATAATAACTACGTAGCCGAGCGGTTCTCCGCGCTTAATGTGTTTATAGACGACGCTAAGGCGGGAATGACTAAGCTGTACGGAGATGTGAATTAAGAATTACGGACTCGCTCCGCTCGTAATTAAATAATGCCCGACGCCCTTCGGGCACCTTCCCCAATTGGGGAAGGCGAAAAAGGAGATATATGAAATCCGACAATAAATACGACAAAAAGAAACTGATAATCCTGCGCGCGGCGCTCATTGCGCTCGGTGCGGCGGTAGGCGGTACTGCGGTATGGCAGTATTTCGTTTTCTATCCGCAGGTGATGCGCGAGGAGTTTCGCATAATCGTTATAATAGTTTCTGCGCTCGCCCTGGCGGCGCTCCTGGGCTTATCGGCTAAGCCGCTTTATAATCTGTTCGTTAGCGTGCGCGGCGTGGTCGGTTCTGAGTTGTCCGCGCTCGGCGGCAAGGGCGTAGCGGCGGTCGTGCTCGGGCTCGTGACGGCGGGTGTTTTCGCGTTCGTCGTCGACGTCATGATAAAAGCCGTATACGATATTTTGGCGGTGCGTATTCTTATCGGCGTGCTCGTGTATATAGTGTTTGCCGCGCTGTGCTGTTACGGGTTTACACGATTCCTAGCCGAGGATGAGGAAAAGGCGATGCCCATAAAGTTTAACCGTGGATATCTTTTGACGGTAGACAGCCTTTTCGATGAGCGCGTAGATACCGTCGCACAGGCTCTTCCCAATGTGAAAACGCTCGACAATGCGTACAAGGCGTTACTGCTTGCGGGCGGCGACGGCAACGCGGCGGCGTTGCGGCTTTCCAACTTAGTGTCGAGCGGATCGGTCGCGGTCATACGCTCGACTGCCGACTTTTCGAGCATGGACGAGTACCGCGAGATAGAAAAGAAAATCGCTCTATCCAAGAGGCTTAAACGTGTTACCGTGGACGGCGTGCAGGATGACGGCGCGCTATCTATCGAGTTGTTTGCTAAACCGCAGGATAATTCTGAACCAATATAATTGACAAATCTTCGGGTTTGCTATATAATTTCGATATACCCATTTAACTGGAGCGGCGGGTGGAAATAAAGAACAAATACGAAACAAAATTGCAGGCAATAGCGCTGTCGAGCGACTCGTTCACGACGGGCTATTTCGTCATGTGTTTGTTGATGTTCGTGCCGTTCATTGCGACGAGCCAGGCGAGCATAATAACATGGTTTTTGCCGCTGTGCTGCCTTATCCCGCTTGCGGTAATGCCGCTGTTCTATTTGCTCGTTCACCGCGTGGATATGCTACTCTTCGGGCGGTATCACCTCGTTATGCCTATTTCGGCGTTCGTGTCGGCGATTTCGTTCGTTATGATGTTCACCAATCAAAACTCGATCGCGCTCGTATTTATCGGCGCGCTCGTGTTTGCCGTTTCCATTACGCTATATCGGTATTGCGCTTTCTCCGTTCGCGCGAGGTTGGGCGGCTTTGGCATTACCTCGCACTCGTTGTGGTCGGGCGTTTTCTCGGTGCTGGGAGCCGTCGGCGCGCTTGCGTCCTACGCAGGCTTTATGTACGCCGATCCCGAAACTATGTATATCAACTGCGCGTACGTGATCTCGCTTACCTGCGTGGTGCTCGCCATGGTGCAGTACCTTGTTACTCACTACGGCATTCCCAAGCTGGTCGGGCGGCGTGCGCTCACCGTTAAGAGCGTGTACCGCACTTTCTATACGGGGCTCGATATTCGGCTGTTTGTTTCGTCGTTCCTGTTCCAAGCGGCGTTTGCGTGTATTGCGGCGCTGTTATTGTTTTTTACGGCGGTGCGCGGAATTTGGATCTACACGACCGTGTTCGTGGCGCTCGCCGTTGTTTGCGGCTACGGCGCGATGCAGTCGGTGTCCGCCAAATACGTTACCAAGTGCAATAACGTTTTGCTCGGTGTGCTGACGGGCGGGTTCGCGGTTTCGTCCGCGCTGCTGATAATAGCTTCCGTCGTTCCCATGAATATCGCGGGGTTCACCGCAATAGTGATAGTTACCTCGGTCATTGTCGGCGCGTGCGGCGCGCTTTGCGTGCGGCTGACCAAGCTTAGAGTAGTTGCGATCAAGCCGCACATTACTAGCGGGGTTGTGTATATCCTGACAGAGCTCGTCACGCTTTTGGCGTTTGCCGTTGCGCTCCTTGCCGCGGCGATCGTCGTTACCATTTGGTTCGACCTGACTTCGTTCATTTGCGGGTTTGCGGTCGCGGCGGTGCTCGCGACGATCGCGCTTGCCATAAGCGTTAAAAAGATTTCGAGCGGCGACGACGAGCAGCCCGCCGAACTCGAACTCGGCGAGGAGCAATTGGACGCGCCCCCGCAAGCGGACGGCGAAGCCGAAGAAACGGAACAAGACAGGGAAGCCGAAGAATTCACAGAAGGCGAGCCGAACGAAGCCTACGAACAGGCGGACGGCGACGAAGGCAGCGAGACCGAGGAATAAAATTATTCGACTACATTTTCGCAGTAATGCGACAAGGAGAAATACATGAAAACGGATATTGAAATAGCTTACGAAGCTAAACCTCAGCCTATCGAGAAGATAGCGAAAAAGCTCGGTATCGATAACGTTTACCGTTACGGCGATTACGTAGCCAAGGTAACGCCTAAGTTCGAGCCCAAGGCGAAGATAATTCTCGTTACCGCTATCAACCCGACGCCCGCGGGCGAGGGCAAGTCCACCGTTTCCATAGGGCTTGCGGACGGGCTCAACAAGATAGGCAAAAAGACGGCGCTCGCGCTCCGCGAACCGTCGCTCGGACCCGTTTTCGGTATGAAAGGCGGTGCGACGGGCGGCGGCATGGCGCAGATTCTGCCCATGGACGATATCAACCTGCATTTTACGGGCGACCTTCACGCCATCACCGCGGCGAACAATCTTTTGTGCGCGATGATAGATAATAGCCTGTACTTCGGCAATCCGTTAAAGATCGCCAAGGTCACTTTTAACCGCTGCATGGACTGCAACGACCGCGCGCTTCGTTCTATCGTGGTCAACGCCGGCTCGGGCGCGCGCGACGACGGGTTCAACATCACCGCCGCGAGCGAGGTAATGGCTACGCTCTGTCTTGCCGCGAACTTCGACGATCTCAAAGTTCGGCTCGGGCGCATTATCATAGGCTACGATTACGAGGGCAAACCCGTTACGGCGGGCGATCTCCAAGCCAACGAGGCTATGGCTGTTCTTTTGAAGGACGCAGCCAAACCCAATCTCGTACAGACGCTCGAAGGCACGCCTGCGTTCGTTCACGGCGGACCGTTCGCCAATATCGCGCACGGTTGTAACTCGGTCATTGCGACAAAGACGGCGGCAAGCTACGCCGATTACGTAGTTACCGAGGCGGGCTTCGGCGCAGACCTCGGCGCGGAGAAGTTCTACGATATCAAGTGCCGTATGTCGGGAATCGTACCGTCGGCGACCGTGCTCGTCGCGACCGTTCGTGCGCTCAAATACGGCGGCGGCGGAGATCTCGTCGGCGGCATGGGCAATCTTATCAAGCATATAGAAAACCTTACCAAAGTATTCGGGCAGAACGTTGTCGTTGCTATCAATAGGTTCACCGACGACACGGCGGAAGAAATCGATACCGTAAAGAAAGCGGTAGCCGCCGCTGGCGCGGTCGCCGTGCTCTGCGAGTGCTGGGCTAAGGGCGGCACGGGCTCGACCGAGCTTGCCGAAGCCGTCGTCAAGGCGGCGAGCGGCAAAGCCAAGCTCACCTTTACTTACGACGATAACGACACGATAGTCGAAAAAGTGCAAAAGGTCGCGACCAAGATATACGGCGCGGCTAACGTGGTTTGGACGGCGAAAGCCAAGAAGAACCTCGAAAAGATGCTGCCGCTCGGCGTTGATAAGCTTCCCGTGTGTATTGCAAAAACGCAATACTCTTTGTCCGACGACGCCAAGAAGCTGGGCCGTCCCGAGGGCTTTACCATTACGGTACGCGACGTACAGTACCGCGCGGGCGCGGGCTTCGTTGTGGCCGTTGCGGGCGATATACTGCTCATGCCGGGACTGCCGAGAGTTCCCAACGCCGTCGGCATGAAGATAGATAACGACGGCAAGATAAGCGGACTGTTTTAATTAGGAATTAGTAATTAGTAATTAGGAATTAATAAGGATAATTGAATCACTGCGAAGCGGTCAATCATTCTTAATTCCTAATTGTTATTTGGAGGATAGTATGAAAATTCTCGTTACGGGCGGAAGCGGCTCTATCGGCAAGGCGTTCGTCAAGAAATACAAAAAGACTTTTGACATAGTCGCGCCTACGCACGAGCAAATGGATCTTACGGACGCGCGCTCGGTCGCTAAGGTTTTTCAAGAGAATAAGTTTGATGCGGTATTGCACCTTGCGTGCTTGCCCGATAGGGGCGCGAACGCGACGCTCGAAGCGGATAACCTTATAATGTTCAAGAACGTTCAGTACATGGCAATTGCGTACGGCGTTAAAAAGCTTATCACGGTAGGCGAGGGCGTGGAGTTCGATTCGAGCACGCCGATAGTCGACTTTACCGAGGAAATGTTAGGTAAGCATATTCCGCACGACGCGTACGGTTTGGGGCGGTATCTTATAACCATGCTCGCGGGCAAGGATAAGATCACGACCGTTTTAAGACTTTTTACCGTTTACGGCGCGGACGGCGGCAAGGGTATTATCGACAAGATCGTGCAGGCGGGTGCGCGCGGCAAGAAGCAGATCGTTATTCAGCGCGACCGCGTTGTCAGCACGATTGCTATCGATGACGCATTGCGTGTATTCGCCGAGTTCCTGCAAAAGGATTTGCCGCGTGGCGATTATAACCTTGTATCGAACGAGAAAACGAGCTATCTCGAAATTGCCAAACAGGTCAAGCGTTTGGTGCGCAAGGACGACGGCGATATTGAGATAGTGGTGAAGAACGACGAGCCGCTCGCCGAATACAGCGGCAGCAATCAGAAACTTTTGTCCGTTCTTCCTAACTTGAAGCTCACGCCCGTACAGAACGGCGTTAAGAGTTTGTACTTCGCTTCGAGAAAGTGGTAAAGCGCAATGTTGCGTTGCGCAGTGATATATACGCTAAGGCGTATATGATATAACCGTTTGCGGTTGTGAAATGCGGCGTTCGCCGCGTGATATGTTCGGCTTTGCCGAACGTTGCGGTCGAATTTTTTGAAAATATTATAACTTAAAGTTTTCTTGCTTACTTCTTTTCAAAAGCGGCAGAGATTCTTCGCTAACGTTCAGAATGACAGGAAGAAAAAGCAACGTAAACCACATTAACCCCAACTTAAAAGTTTCTTCGCTTCCTTCTTTTCAAAGAAGGAAGAAAATAGTTCGGAGAATAATCATGAAACTTACAAGCAAAGAGCTCAGAAAAAAATGGATGGACTTTTTCATCGAGCGCGGACACACGCCCATTTCGTCGGCGTCGCTCATTCCCGAAAACGACCCCACCGTTCTGTTCACGACGGCGGGAATGCACCCGCTCGTTCCGTACCTTTTGGGTCAGCCGCACCCTGCGGGTAAAAGGCTTTGCGATTCGCAGAAATGCGTGCGCACGGGCGATATCGACGAGGTAGGCGACGCGGCGCACTGCACGTTCTTCGAAATGCTCGGCAACTGGTCGCTCGGCGATTACTTTAAGGACGAGATGGTGCCGTGGAGCTACGAGTTCTTGACTAAGGTGTTAAAGCTCGATCCCGATCGGCTCGCCGTCACTGTGTTCGAGGGCGATAAAGACTGCCCGCGCGACGAAAAGACCGCAGCATTGTGGGAAAAATGCGGGATCAAGAAAGAAAATATCTTCTTCCTCGGCAAAAAGCATAACTGGTGGGGCCCTGCAGGTCAGACCGGTCCATGCGGCTCGGACACCGAAATGTTCTTCGACACGGGTAAGCCCAAGTGCAGCGATACCTGCTCGCCCGCGTGCGATTGCGGCAAGTATATCGAGGTTTGGAACGACGTGTTCATGGAGTTCAACAAGAACGCCGACGGCAGCTTCACTCCGCTCAAACAAAAGAACGTAGATACGGGCATGGGCTTGGAACGCGCTATAATGAACGTTCAGGGCTTGAAGTCGGTATACGACACCGACGTGTTCGTGCCTATCGTCAAAAAGATAGAGGAGCTTTCGGGCGCGAGCGTGAACGACGAAACGAAAGTAAAGGCCATTCGCGTCGTCGCCGACCATATAAGAACTTCCACGTTTATCATTGGCGACGAGCGCGGCGTTACGCCGTCCAACGTCGACCAGGGCTATATTCTCCGCAGGCTTCTGCGCCGCGCTATTCGGTTCGGCTCGGGCATCGGGCTTAAAGCGGGCGATTACTCAAAGATCGCCGAAGTGGTAGTTGATATTTACGCCGAGGTCTATCCCGAGCTAGTGGCTTCGCGCGACAAGATAAAGCACGAAATCGACGAGGAACAGGCGCGGTTCGAGCGCACCCTCGAAAACGGCATGAAGGAGTTCGAAAAGCTCGTCAAGTTCCTTCAAACGGACACCATTCCCGGCAAGTCGGCGTTCAGGCTTTACGACACGTACGGCTTCCCGCTCGAAATGACGGTCGAGCTTGCAAAAGAGCGCGGGTTCAAGGTGGACGTGGACGGGTTCAACGCTCGGTTCGAGGAGCACCGCAATCTTTCACACGCGGGTGCGGAACAGCGCTTTAAAGGCGGGCTTGCAGATACGGGAGAGCTTACGGCGCGGCTGCATACCGCGACCCACCTTATGCATCAAGCGCTTAAAGAAGTGCTCAACGATCCCACAGTCAACCAGCGCGGCAGTAATATTACGCCCGAGCGGCTGAGGTTCGACTTCTCGTTCGGTCGGGCAATGACCCCCGAAGAAGTCAAGGCGGTAGAGGATAAAGTCAACGCGGCGATCAAAGCCGACGTTACTATCACCTGCGACGAGATGACGGTCGACGAAGCCAAGGCGAAAGGCGCGGTCGGCTTGTTCACGTCCAAGTACGGCGAGAAAGTCAAGGTGTACACCATGGGCAAGTATTCCATGGAGATATGCGGCGGACCGCACGCCTCGCACACGGGCGAGCTCGGGCATTTCAGAATAGTTAAAGAACAGTCGAGCAGTGCGGGTGTAAGAAGAATCAAAGCTGTACTGGAATAAAGCAGTAATAAAAAGGTGGAGTCTTATGGAAAGACCGAAATTTCCCAAACGCGTAGTTATAACCGGCGGTATGCCTTACGGCAGTAAGGAACTGCATTTCGGGCATATAGGCGGTGTGTTCGTTCACGCCGATGTCTTTGCGCGGTTCATGAAGGACAGGATAGGCGAGGAGAACGTAATATTCGTTTCGGGCACAGATTGCTACGGCTCGCCGATAGTGGAAAAATACCGCACGCTTACGGCTGCGGGCGAGTTCGACGGATCGATAATAGATTTCGTCAAAAAGAATCACGACAGCCAGAACGATACGCTCAATAACTATCTTATAGGCTTGTCGCTGTTCGGCGCTTCGGCGTTCGGGATAGGCGGCGGAAAGCACGCCGAGCTGTCGCGCGAGGTGTTTAAAAAGCTACTCAAAAGCGGCGCGTTGTCCGTGCTCTCCACCAAGCAGTTCTACGACGAGGAGCGCGGCACCTTCCTCAACGGCAGACAAGTGGTGGGCAGGTGCCCCATAAACGGCTGTAAGTCCGAACAGGCTTACGCCGACGAATGCTCGCTCGGGCATCAGTATTTCCCCGAGGAATTGATAGCGCCGGTCAGCACGCTTTCCGGGAAACCGCCCGTGCTTAAAGACGTTAAAAACTGGTATTTGGATATAGAAAAATTCGCGCCGTACCTCAAAAAGCTTGTAGAGAAATGGGAAGGCGATCCCAAGGTCCGCGCGTTCTTGACCAACGTATGCAAAGAGTCGCTTAATAAACCGACACTGTATACCAAAACCGAAAACAAAGAAGCCGTCGAGAAAATTTTGGCGAAGTCCAAGCTTAAATATACCTGCGAAGCGGACGAGCAAAAGAACAATTGCAAAGTAGAATTCGAGAAACTTAAAGACCGCGAGAGCGCGTGCACGTTGCTCGCTCAAAACGGCATTCGCTTCCGCACGGGGAAAACGCTCGTGCCTTTCCGTATTTCGGGAAATATCGAGTGGGGCGTGAAAATTCCCGACGAGGGCGATATGAAAGACCTCACGTTCTGGGTGTGGCCCGAATCGCTGTGGGCGCCTATTTCGTTCACGCAAGCCTATCTCGAAAGCGTGGGCAAGCCGAAAGACGCGTGGCGCGATTACTGGTGCAGCGACGACGCGGGCGTTTATCAGTTTATCGGCGAGGATAATATTTACTTCTATGCGCTCGCCGAGGGCGCGCTGTTCGAGGCGTTGAACTCAGATAACGACTGGAATATCAAGATGCCGACGATAGTGCCCAATAAACATATCCTGTTCTTTAACGCCAAGGCGAGCAGCAGCGGCAAGATAAAACCGCCCATGGCGCAGGAGCTGTTGACGCACTATTCGGCGGAGCAGTTGCGTGCGCACTTTTTCGGGTTGGGTCTGGGCAACGCGAGCGTTCCGTTCCAGCCCAAGCCGTATAACCCCAACCCGACCAACCAGGGAGACCCCGTATATAAAGAATGGTCGATGTTCACCAACTTCCTCAACCGCGCGGGGCGCACGCTGTTCTATTCGTTCCAGAAATACAACAACGGCGACAATACCGTGCCGCAGGGCGCCGTATCTGCCGAGATCTTGCAAAAGTGCGAAGATCAAATCGTTCGGTACGAAAACCGTATGTACAGATTCGAGTTTGCGGACGTCATGATCGAGCTCGAAGAATTCTTCAAGTATATTAATAAGACGCTGTCCGAGCGAATGAGTAAACTCCAAAACGACTTCAACGAGGCGGAGTTCAAGCAAACGATAATCGACGGGCTGCACCTTATTAAAACGGCTACTGCGCTGTCGCACCCGATCGCGCCCGTATCTACCGAAAAGGTGCGGGAATATTTGGGGCTTACGAGCGCGCAGCTGTATTCGTGGGATAACGTATTCAAGCCCGTGGGCGAGCTGGTAGGTAAAGCGCACGCGCTTAAATTCCTCGAACCTAAAACAGACTTCTTTACGCGTCCGTCGTGGCAGTATTTATAATAATTCGTAATGCGTAATTCGTAATGCGTAATTAAGGTCAATTTAAAGTTAATGCGTAATTGCGAATTATTCAATGATCGAGGTTTTAGAGTATGGGAAACGCCATAGTCGATAAGAGCAAAATTTTTGCAATACACATTGTAAATTTCGTTAAAGATATTCAAAACGAAAAACATGAATTTATAATGTCAAAACAGCTTTTGCGTAGCGGTACAAGTATCGGTGCAAATGCAAAAGAAGCGATACGTGCCGTAAGCAAATCGGATTTTTATAATAAACTGAATATTTCTTTGAAAGAGGCAAGCGAAACCGAGTATTGGTTGGAACTTTTACATGAATGTGATTATGTCGATGACGGCGCTTTTAATGGCATTTATTCAGAATGTCAAGAGTTAATAAAAATACTTATGGCAATAACTAAGACACAAAATAATTAATTAACCGCGAAGCGGTCCGTAATTACGAATTACGCATTACGAATTACGCATTAATCGGAGATACAATGAACCATAACGAAATCGAAAAGAAATGGCAAGGCATTTGGAACGAAACGGGTATAAACACGTTCGATCCCAAGGCGAAGGGCGAAAAGCAATACGTTCTCGAAATGCTTCCGTACCCGTCGGGCGCAAAGCTTCACATGGGGCATTGGTATAACTACGGCATTGCCGATTCGTACGCGCGGTTTATGCGTATGCGCGGCTATAACGTTTTTCAGCCGATGGGGTTCGACGCGTTCGGGCTTCCCGCAGAGAACTACGCCATTAAGACGGGCGTTCACCCCAAGGACTCGACGGACGTCAATATCTCCACGATGGAGCGTCAGCTCGCCGACATGGGCACGATGGTCGATTGGGCGCATGAGTTCCGTACCTGCGCGCCCGATTACTACAAGTGGACGCAGTGGCTGTTTTTACAGCTTTACAAGAACGGGCTCGCTTACCAAAAGAAAGCGCCTGTCAATTATTGTCCGTCCTGCCAAACGGTAATAGCCAACGAGCAGGTAGTGGACGGCAAGTGCGAGCGTTGCAAGACAGAGGTCGTTCATAAGGAAATGACCCAGTGGTTCTTTAAGATTACCGATTACGCCGAAAAGCTTTTGGAGGGTATCGACGCGCTCGATTGGCCCGAAAAGACCAAGACCATGCAACGCAACTGGATAGGTAAGTCGGTGGGCGGTGAAGTAGTTTTCGACCTAGAAAAGCCGATCGGCGACGTTAAGAGCATCACCGTGTTCACAACTCGCGCCGATACGTTGTTCGGCGTAAGCTACGTGGTGCTTGCGCCCGAGCATAAGTACGTGGATATTCTGGTAAGCGATGAGCAGCGCGCGGCGGTCGAAGCGTACAAGCTTGCAACAGCCAAACAGTCCGAGATCGAGCGTTCGTCCACCAGCAAGGAAAAGACGGGCGTGTTCCTCGGTTGCTACTGCATTAATCCCATTAACGGCGAGAAAGTGCCCGTATATATTGCCGATTACTGCATAGGCACTTACGGCACGGGTGCGGTCATGGGCGTTGCCGCGCACGACACGCGCGACTACGGGTTCGCTATAAAGAATAATATGCCCATTAAGCAGGTCATCAAAGCCGAAAAGGGCGAGTGTGAATTACCGTATACCGAGTACGGCGTTATGGTAAACAGCGGCAAGTTCGACGGTATGAAGTCGGCGGACGGTAAGCTCGCCGTTCTGGACGAGCTTTCTAAGATCGGGCACGGCGGGCGCAAGGTCAATTACCGTATGCGTGACTGGTCGGTATCCCGTCAGCGGTACTGGGGCGCGCCCATTCCCATTATTTACTGCGAGCATTGCGGCGCGGTGCCCGTTCCCGAAAAGGATCTGCCCGTAACGCTGCCGTACGACGTGAACTTTACGCCCGACGGAAAGTCGCCGCTAACAAAGTGCCCCGAGTTCGTCGAAACCGTTTGCCCCGTTTGCGGCAAAAAAGCCAAGCGCGAAACGGACACGCTCGATACCTTCGTTTGTTCGAGCTGGTACTATCTGCGCTATCCCGACGCGCATAACGACCGCGAGCCGTTCAATAAGAAAACGGTCAACGCCATGCTGCCCGTGGACTGCTACGTGGGCGGACCCGAGCACGCTTGCACGCACTTGTTGTATTCTCGGTTTATAAACAAGGTCTTGCACGACCTTAAATATCTCGATTTCGACGAGCCGTTTAAAAGGCTCGTTCACCAGGGCGTTATCCTGGGTCCCGACGGCTACCGCATGAGCAAGACGCGCGGCAACGTTGTGTCCGCCGATCCGCTTATAGAAAAGTACGGCTCGGACGCGCTCAGGCTTTACTTGATGTTCGGATTCGATTACGTGGAAGGCGGTCCGTGGTCGGACGGCGGTATCGTATCGTGCGCCAAGTTCATGGATAGGATAGAGCGGCTCGTTTTGGAAGTCAAGGACGAAAAGGCGGACGGAAAGGCGGGCGCGCTCGATTACGAGCTTAACTACTGCATTAAAGAGCTGCTCCAAGACATTCCCGAGTTCGGGTTTAACACCGCCGTGGCTCGGCTCATGGAGCTTGTGAACGCCGCATACAAGTATCGAGGCGAGAGCGGTTACAGCCCCGCGTATCTTAAATACGTTTTGCAGGTGCTCGTAAAGCTTATGGCGCCGCTCGCACCGCATTTCTGCGAAGAACTCAATCAGATGATGGGCGGCAAAAAATCGGTGTTCCTCGAAAGCTACCCGACGTTCGACGAGAGCAAGCTTGTAAAAGCCACGACCGAATACGCCGTACAGATCAATTCGCGTATCCGCTGCAAGATAGTCGTGCCGCAGGGCATGAGCCGCGACGAGGTTTCGGCGTTCGCGCTCGATAACGATGAGGTTAAAGCAGCACTTGCCGGCGCTATGCCTAAAAAGGTTATCGTTATTCCCGATAGACTTGTGAATATTGTGGTTTAATTGAGACTTGTGAATTGTGAATTAAGGATAATTAGAGTGCTTTCATGACCTGTATCCTAATTTCTTAAATTACTTGATATTTAACCGTATATATGTTATAATTACGACGAGACCTTCGTCGTAATTTTTTGTTGCGAAAAAACAGTGAAGAGGTTCTTATGGCGGGCTTTGTTGCTTTACTTATAGTTATAATAGCCGCGTACTTAGCGCTTGCCTTGGGAGCTTTCCCAAAGCTGTTTTTTTCCACGCGCTATTCCGTGTCCGCTTCTTCCGACCGTTTCGTAAAATCAGGCGATGGCAAAGATAATCGCGGCATGGTGTTTTATCCGACGGAAGAAACGAGCGAGTACATAAGCCGCTACGCTTTATCCGACCGTGACGGCAAGCGCGTGCTAGTTTGCAAGCTTAATAAGCCTATCGACCGTTTGGACTACGACGTGGTCGTGTTCGACGGCAAGAGCAACGTAAGGCGCGTATTCAACGTTAAGGACGACGTGGGCGGCGGCGACTATACGCACGCCGTAGAGCTACCGTTCGACACGGTGAACGTGTCTCTCGTAATCAACGAGGCGGACGGCGTTAAGTTTGATCATAATATAGTTGAAAATGTTTCGGGAAAACGCATCTTTGGATTTTGCATTGTGAACGCTGTGCTTCTTGCCGCGGCAGTTTACGGTATTCGCGTGTGCATGGGGTATATCTTCGGCGGGCTGTACGCCGAAAGTTTTTGGCACGTTTCGCGCAGTAATCTTGTTTCCGGCCTGGTCGCCGCCGCGCTTGTGCTTGTTGATATTATCACGGTAGTATCGACATTTGCCGTACGGCGTAAAAGGAACGGGGTGAAGAAATGAGCGTAAGCGTAATCAACAAAAAGTCGTGCGCTTATTCTCAGCCGACCGATATAGCCCACGTTAAACAGCTCGTGATCGTTGAAGAAAACGGCGAGCGGTTTGTCATTGTTAAACTGTGCAACGGGCGGGGCGAGCGTCTTAATTCGGTTACTTTCGGTATCGTCGCGTACGACGAGGCGGGGAGAGTTATAGGCAAGTCCAAAGAAAAAGCGGACGCGATCTGTCCTCCCAATAATACTGTCGTTTGCGATAAGCGTTTGCCTGTGCCGAGTGGTACGGTCGATTGCAAGGTTACCGTTTCTTCCGCAACATACGGAGAATATACGTACCGAATGAGCGGTGGTAAGGTTGCCGTTGATTTTGCTGAGAAAAAAGAGGTAAATCAAAAGCAGATTTCGACGGATAACAAAACAGATAAGGACGTTATTTCTGTAACGGCGCGCCGAGATAAAACGCCCGTTGCGATTACCGTCGTCCTCATATTGGCGCTTATTTTTGCCGTAGCGGCGATTTTCGGTTTTCTCGTATACTTTAAGGCGACCGAAAAAACCTTTCTTCACGCAGGGGTGGAGTATGCGTTTATTGATCAAGAAGCGAGGGACGGCGATGTAAAAGTGGTCGGCTATCGAGGCAAGTCCGCGCGTGTGGTTATTCCCGCCGATATAGACGGACACGAGGTTAAGAGCCTCGATGCGCGTGCGTTTGCGGGCAACACCGCGGTTACGTGTATTGATTTCGAGGGCGAGATTGCTATCTCCGAATACGCGTTCGACGGGTGCAAAAATTTGAAATCGGTCGGCTTCGGCAATATCACGCAGATAGGCGAGGGCGCGTTCCGAAGCTGCATCAGTCTTGAAAACGTGACGATCACCGATAAGATTGACGTCATTTCGCTCGGAGCGTTTTACGGTTGCGTAAATCTTAAATCGGTTGTAGTCGAGGAAAGCGAAACACCGTTAAAGCTAGGTCGGCTCGTTTTTTCACAGTGTGTTATCGATAGTGTGGATTTCGCCAGACCGATCGATTTCTCGTTCTGTAACGGCATGCGTAATTATTTCGAGAGCTCCGTTGTCGACGAACTGCATTTACTGTCTTTCGACGTTTCGGGTAGGGCGAGCGAAATAAACATTTTCAATGTGTTCGGTGCGAGCGGCAAGGTCGGCTCGCTTACTATCGATTCTCTGCAATTTATTCCCGATAATTTCTGCGCGTCGCTCGATATAGAAAAGTTCGAGGTGGGTTCGCTCGAAAGCGCTACCGTGGGCGAGAGCGCGTTCAACGGGTGCATAAACCTTGCTGAGTTCGTCAGCCCTACGCCAATAACCTCTATCGGCAATTGCGCGTTTATGAACAGCTCGCTTACCGAGTTCGATCTGACCGCCGTTGAAGGGCTGGGAACAAAATGCTTTGCTGCAAACGGTAAGCTCGCTTCCGTGGACTTTACCGATAACGACGTTTTGACGGCGATCGGTGAGGCGGCTTTTTACGAGTGTTCCGCGCTCGAAAGGGTGACGATACCTTCTGCCGTTTTGTCGATTGAGCAAGATGCTTTTAAAGGTTGCGGCGGACTTAAATTATTGAACTTCGAGCAAGGTTCCGAGCTTGTACGTATACAGCAAGGCGCATTTACCGATTGCTCGGGGTTGAGCGAAATCGAACTCGATTGTAATCGGCTTATCGAGATAGGCGACTCGGCGTTTGAAAATTGCGAAAATGTTACAAGTATCAACTTGCCCGATGGCGTAGTCGATATAGGCGATTGCGCGTTTGCAAAAACCGCGGTCGTAGATATCACGCTGCCCGATTCCGTGAAGTCGGTCGGTATGGGTGCGTTTGCGGGCTGTCCGCTCATAAGCTTTACCGCGCCGTTCGTAGGCGAGTCGCGCGATGGTGACGGCGGGCTCTCGCATATCTTTGACGAGCCTAGCCATATCGGCTACGATACGGTGCCCGACACGCTCAAACTCGTGGTCGTTACCGACAGCGAGGTTTTGTGTGACGGCGCGTTTTATGGATGTGATAGCATAACCGACTTCGTTCTTTCCGACGGGCTTACGTCGATAGGCGAACACGCATTCGGCGGCTGTACCGGCATTACCGAACTCGATATACCGAGCACGGTCACGGCGATAGGCGATTACGCGTTCGTCGGGTGCACGGGCTTTACCGAGTTCGTAGTCGAAGATAATATAAAATCGCTCGGCAGGGGCGTGTTTTCGGCTTGTGATAACCTAACCTCGCTCACTTTGCCGTTCGTCGGCATGAGCGACGGGAACGGTACGATCGGGTACTTGTTCGGGTGGAACGGAAACGCGAGCGAGGCCGTACCGTCCGCGCTTAAAAACATTACGGTGACGGGTGGAACAAGCTTACCCGAAGACGCGTTCTACGGGTGCGAGAGCGTTGAGAATATAACGTTGCCCGAGAAGGGTATTACCTCCGTCGGTAACTATGCGTTTTACGACTGTTCGTCGCTTACTTCGCTTGTTATTCCAAACAGCGTTACTTATTTCGGCACGAATGTTTTTTTCGGATGTTCGTCGCTCGAAAGCTTGTCTGTTCCGTTTGTGGGCACGGAGCGCCCGATCGGTACCGAATATTATTGGAATATGGATATGTACTATCTCGGTGCGCGCGAGCTTACGGAGCTTAAAAAGGTTACCGTTACCGATAGTGAGTATATCCAGGCGTCCGCATTTATGAACTGCCGATACTTGGAGCAAATCGTATTGGACTGCGAGATCAAGGGTATCGATGCTAGCGCGTTCGACGGGAGCTACAAGCTTTACGAGGTGTTCGACTATTCGGGTAATTCGCTCGCGATAGACGGCTATAATATCCTTGCCGTACATACCGATAGAGATGAAAAAGCGCTTACTACGATCGTAAGCGGTGACAATAAATACGTGCTTGCCGACGGCGAGTATTACCTTATCGACTGTGCGACGGATAAAGAAGATTTGGTTTTCGAATCAAGCGTCAGCGTAGGCGAGCACGAGTTTACCCGATATTCGCTGTTCAGCGGGCTTTTGTACGGCAACCGTAATTTAAGGTCGGTGACTATACCGAAAAACGTTACGGCTATCGGCGGGCACGCGTTCGACGGTTGCGCTAATTTGAAAAACGCGAACCTCGCAAACGGAGTGAATACGATTTACGAATACGCGTTCGGCTCGTGCGACAGGCTTAAAAGCTTTACATTGCCGTCCTCCGTTACCGAAATACAGGACAGCGCGTTTTACGGGTGTTACAGGCTTTTCGAGGTGTACGACCTCGGTTCGCTTGATATTACGGTGGGTGCGACCGACAACGGCGGCGTTGCGCGGTACGCTTCCGCAGTGTTTGCAAATACGAATGACGGGCTCGATAAGACCACGGTCAGCGGCGTAGAGTATTATAAGCTTAATATGGACGAAACGTCGTGGTGGGCTGTCGACGTCGTAGACGAGAACGCGACGTCGCTTACGCTCCTGCCGTTTACGTACGGCGGCGAAAGGGTGGATAAGTTCGGCATTTACCGCAATCCCATTTCCTATTGGCACGAGAGTATATTCGACGGCATGAGAGAAGTAACGGCGCTACGCCTCGGTGCGGTCACGGAAGAAATCACCGACGAGTTTTCTACGTTCACTCAGCTCGAAAGCGTAGAGATTTCCTCGGGCGGCTATGACGGTATTCGCATAGGCGATAGAGCGTTCAGCGGCAAGTGGCGGTTAAAATCGTTTACGGCGACGGCAACAATTACCGAAATCGGCGAGAGTGCTTTTTCGAACAGCGGCGAGTTTACCTTTAATGCGGGCAAAGTCGGCGTTATCGGGGATAACGCGTTTTCGAACAGTTCTATTAAAAGCTTCGTCGCAAGCGATGTGGGGACTGTCGGCGATTACGCGTTTAAGGGTTGCGGTCAGCTGACCGCCGTCGATTTCGGGACTGTCGGAAGCATTGGCGATAACGCGTTCGGCGAGTGCGTCAATCTCGAAAGTTTCGACAACGACGGATATATCGGATCGATAGGCGAATATGCGTTCAGCGGCAGCGGTTTAAAGAGTCTGTCGCTCGGTAGGGTCGACGAGATAGGCGGATTTGCGTTTGTAAATTTGCGTGCTTCGTTGCAATTCAACGGCGATATCGGCACGATCGGGGCGTATGCATTCGCATTTAACAACGCTATAGAGTCGCTTTCGTTCGGTGGCGCTGTGCAACAGATAGAGCGGTATGCGTTCTATAACTGCTATACGCTCGAAAGTGTTGTTCTTCCAGAAGGGCTTACGACGATAGGCGAAAGCGCGTTCGAGGCGTGCCAGTCGCTCGGCTTCGTTTCCTTTCCTTCTACCGTTGTAAGAGTGAGCGCGACGGCGTTTTCCAATAACTACCGTATTTTGTCTGTGGTCGACAAGAGCGGACAAATCACAGCTGAGCATTTCACGGTCGCGCCTGTCGTTTTGGGTGATAAAGAAATATCGCTTACATACGACAAGGTTACCGAGGACGGCGTTACCTATTCGTTTGTCGGCGACGGCAAGGCGTGGACTCTTTACGATATAGAAAGCGCGTACGATTCGGCTAAGCTACCCGAAAAACCAACGCTCAACGGGAGCGAGGTAACAAGCTATGCGGTGCGCGGCTATGCTTTAATGAACGGCGGCTCGCTGTCTTCCGTAGTTTTCGGAAAGAGCGTAAGCTCCGTTGCAATCCGAGCGTTCGGATATTATGCGCCTACCGTTTTCTTCCTCGGTACCGAGGCAGAGTGGGGCGGCGTAGCGGGGAATGAAAACTATTACGCGTACCTTTACTCGGCGTGTATTCATGAAAGCGGAACGCGGTTGTGGCGGTACGAGTATGGTCAGCCTACCGTTTCGCTCACCCGCTTTGACGAGAGTGATTACACAGTAACCAAAGAACCGACATGCTTGACGGCGGGCGAGAAAGAAATAATTTGCCCCGAATGCAATAGGAAGCTTACAGAAGAAATCGAGCCGATTGCGCACGACTTTGTAAACGACGAGTGCAGGTTTTGTAAGCTTAAACGTGAGGTCGTGACCGAGGATAATTTCGGCACGCTGTCATGCGCTTCGGTAGATAACGACGGTGCGTTCGCCGTGAGCGATGACGGCACGATTTCCGCATGTAGCGCCTCTACGCTTACTATTACGCTTAAAAGAGACGCTAGGGTCGAGTTCGGTTTTATGGTGAACGGCAACTATAACGATAGAATTACGGTGAGTATCGACGGCGTCGAGTATTCGTCTTGCAATGGCTATAACTATTATTATACCTATTTTTCGAGCGAGCTGGTCGCCGACACGGAAATCACGATTACGTTTACCACGTTCGGTAATTACGGGTATATCACCGCAAATATTATCAACTTAACCTTCTACTACGGGGGGAATGATGCTTAAAAACAGAGATATTATAAGTAAGCTGACGGACGATCAAAAGATCGCGTTTGCCACTGATATAAATGCCACAGCGAGCGACGCGTTGACTTCGCTCGGCGTGCCGCGCATAGAAAGCACCACGCTCGAAAACGTATGCGCTCTGTTCGGCGGCGACGCGGTTTATCCCGCGCTGTCCTCGCTCGCTTCCTCGTGGAACCCCAAGCTTATTACGCAGGTGGTAAGCGATATTATGCAACGCAGCGGCGCCGAGAAATACAACCTCGTGTTCGCGCCCGATGTGAGTTTTAAGAGTAGTGCGTATTCAAGCGGACTGTCCGAGGATCCCTTCCTTTCGGCAAAAATCGGCGGGGCGGCGGTGACTGCTATCGAGGATACGGGCGCGGCGGCGTGCGTTATCGGCGGAAGCGTAAGACAAATCGACGCAGACTACTCCGACTTAAAGCCCGACCCACGAGCAATCAATGAGCTTTACGGTAAAGCGTTCGACATGGTCATGCGCAACCGCGAGCCGAGCGCGGTAAGGCTTTCGTATGGCAAGCTGAAAGGAAGCTACAAGGAAGTAAACGATAATATAGTAAACAGAAACCTCGAAAAGAACGTTACCAAAACGGTGATTGTGGATGGCGCGTACGAAGAAGCCTTGCGCAGCGGCATAGGCAAGGATAAGCTTTTGTTTATCGGGTCGTCGCCCGCTGCAGTGCGGTCTGCGCTCAAAAATTATAAGCGCATGAAAGAGGACGTGGAGCGCGGCTCTATATCTCTTGAAGAATTGAAAACCGCGATCGAGCGCGGTACGGCGATCTCTACCGAAACGCTCGATACCGCCGTAGATAATGTTATAGAGTTCGGTAAAAAATTACAGCGTGCGCGCAAACATTACGCGGCGGGCAACGGTCAAAGCGATTATTCCAAGCGTCAGGTTTATGGCGCGGCGCTCGAAAGTATTGTTCTTTTGAAAAACGCCGATAACGTGCTGCCCGTTAGGAATGTTCGTATCGGCGCGGTGGGCGAGATCCTTTCCGCTTACCCCGATCACGTAAAGTCGATCAAATCTTCCGTAGAAGCGAGCGGCTCGACTTTCGTCGGGTACGCCGACGGCTACCGCTTGGACCAGGACCGAAGTGACGAGCTTTTACAGGGCGCGGCGAGTCTTGCAAAGGATTGCGATATAGTGGTCGCGTTTTTGGGGCTCGGCGCGCGGCGCGAGCAAAAGCTTCAAGATACGCGGTCGGTCAAGCTGCCCGCAAACCAGCTCGTTCTTTTGGATACGCTTTTGCGTTCGGGGAAAAAGGTAATAGCCGTAGTTTGCGGCGCGATAGTCGATATGAAATTCGATAATAACGTCCACGCATCGCTGTCCGTTCCGCTCGGCGGCTCGGGTACGCTTAATGCGTTGTTCGATATTATTTTCGGCGCTTCACCGTCGGGCAAGCTTGCGTGCTCGGCTTACGACGATACCGACGAGGCTATGGCGTATCTTAGAAATTGCGTTAGGAACAATAAGTTCAAGATGGGCGAGTTCGTCGGGTACAGACGGTACACGACCGAAAACCGCAGGATCAAGTATCCCTTCGGGTACGGGCTTTCGTACGCCAAGTTCGAGTACTCCAACCTTGTCATTACGCCAGAGAATATCGAGGTGACAGTTAAGAACGTGGGTTCCGTTCCCGCGTACGAGGTTGCGCAGCTCTATGTGGGCAAGACCGATTCGGCGGTGCCGCGCCCCGTTAAGGAGCTTAAGGGATTTGCCAAAACGCTTATTCAGCCCAACTCATCCGTGCACATAACTTTCCCCATTAACGCCGCTATGCTTGACACGTTCGATGAGGCTACGGGAACGCGCAAGACCGAGGGCGGCAGATACGAAATTTACGTAGGTGCGTCGTGTACCGATATTCGTTTGCGCGGCGCGGTTGAGGTGTCGGGCGCGACATTCACTAAACGCGGAAATATGAGCGACTATTTGGAGGGCTTCGACGAAGCACCTGACTTTTCCGCCGTCGACAAAAAAGGCTTTAACTCGGCGCGCCCCGCAGAATCGTTCTCGTTCGAAAAGCTGTTCGCCGATGAGTTCGAGGACGACAGTCCCGACATTGCGGACGACGAGTTCGAGGACGACGGGCAGGATGACTACTCCATGTATATCGACGACGGCGTTACCGCCAAAACGCTCGTCGGGTGGCTTATATCGGCGGGCAAGAGCAAGGGTGTGGGTATCGACCAAAAAACCGCGCGTGAGATAGTCGGCGCGTTCTCGGCGTCGCGTGCGGTGCTCTTTAAATGCTCGCAAAGCGAGTTTGCTATGCTATCGGAAGCGCTAAGCGCGTTTTGCGGATGCGCGCTGAGTAAGGACGACAGCGCAAGCTACGTAAACAGCGATAATCTTTTTATCAACGGCAACGACACGGCGCTCACGTCGGCGATCGGGTTTGCCGAAACGCACCGCGACGTGATGACGCTCGTTTCGCTCGACAACGTAAGTACAGATATTCTCGGCGAGGTGTTCGTGCCGTTCATTAGGTACGCGACCGCGCCCGATAGCATGACGGTGACATTCGGCAGGAACAAGCGCGCGCTTAACGTTTCTCCTAATCTTTGGTTTATCATGCGGTTGGACGAGCGCGCGTACAAGCGTTATCCCGCGTACATAGCAGATATGGCGGCGGTGATAATTCCCAAGGTTTCGCGCGTTGCGCCCGCGGGCGGCATGGTGACTTCGCCCAACTATTACCAGTTCGGCGCGGCGTGCGCGGCGACCGAAAATGCGTTCGATATAGACGAGCAGCTTTGGAAGCGGCTCGACAAGCTCGAAAGCTTCGTTTCGGCGCGGACTGCGTTGAATCTCGGCAACAAGGCTTGCGTTCAGATGGAAAAGATAATCTCGGTGTGCTTGGAGTGCGGCGCGGACGGTGTGGAAGCGCTCGATACCGCAGTCGCCATGAAGCTTGCGCCGCATATCGCGTACGCGCTTAAAGGTAAGCTTTCGGCGGACGATCCCGAGCTTGCCGCGGTCTTCGGTAGCTGCTTCGGAGACGATAATATCGGGCATTGCTTGACGGTGCTTAACGTATTTAACGGTTAGAGGTGGATATGCCTTACGGGTTTGTTACAAACGAATATTTGAACGGCATAAACGAGATTTGGGAGTATATCACCTCGGGTATAGCCATTCTTATCTACGCCATAGTTATTATCGCGCTAGTGGCGCTTTTGATTGTGTCCGTGCTCGTGGCGGACAGTCGGTCTAAAATCATTATCGATAAGAAAGTGGGCGATGCGGAAGCTACCGACAAGCCCGACAGCGCGCCCGAAGATCTATTGAAAGACGGGGATGAGGAAGCGGACGAGCAAGAGCAAGTCAACGAAACGGGCGAGCGGTTCCCGTCGCTACTCAAAATCGACGAG
>JAAVHP010000009.1 GCA_014799665.1 Clostridiales bacterium | reverse complement strand
TACCAAAAGGCAGTAAAGCCCGTACAGCACGTTTATGGAAAGTATGGCACTCTTAAAAAACAGTATCTCGAAGAAATGGGTATAGATTGGACGATTGCCGATTTGCCTACGTATCTTCACGGCATTGATAAGCAAGCGGAATCGTTGCAAGAAACGATACGCGCAAGGCTTGAGCAGGACGAGCGGTATAAGCGTACCGGCGATTTTATGGAAGATTACCGCAGGCAAACCGAAATTAACAGGCTTATAGAGGAAGAAATCCTAAACGAAATCGTTTATACGGAAGTGGCAGCATGAAAACACCCAAAGCAATAATAGATAAGCGTTACGAAGATAAGCACAAAGAAGAGCGTAAAGCTCGACACTTAGTGTGGGGTACAAGCGTTGACCGCGAATATGCGGAGGAAATTAACGAGTACCTACAAAGACACAAGCTAACAAAAGTTGAGCTGATCGTCGCAGGGTATCAAGCTCTGCAAAGTCAGTATGGCCCTAACAAAATAGAATAACCAAAAACGAAGCGAGGACTATGGCCCTCGCTTTTCATTTATATATATAAGGTATAAGCCGATCAGGAACAGTCAAACGACGGAGTGAGTTGGTTCTATACCGAATAGCTCCGTTTTATTAAAGGAGCTAAATCAAAATGGACAATCTAAATCTCAATTCAAACGTACTTACGATTGCCGAGCTGTGTGAGTTGTTGCATATCTCACGTAAGTATGCTTACAAATTCATTCGGGACAATAATATAAAGTTTATGCAAATAGGTAGGAAGTTCTATTTATCCCGAAAAGCAGTAGAAAAATTGTTATCAATGGAGGACTAAATAATGATAGCCGGTAGGTTGGCAAAGAAGAATGATTATTTTTACATAGTTTTGAGCTATTCCGATGATGCAGGCAATCGGAAAGAAAAGTGGGTCAAAACGGGATTAAAGATCAGAGGTAATAAAGCAAAAGCCGATGAAATGCTTTTGGAGTATAGGACAAACTTCGATGTCACTACCGGAAAGCTGAAATCCGCGCAAGAAGAAGCGGTTAAAATCGAATCCGATCCTGCGGATATTTTATTCGGAGATTATCTTTTGCAGTGGTGCGAAGATATAAAGAGTACGGTTGAGCTATCTACTTATGCCGGATATAGGTTAAACATAGAGCGTGTTATTGCGCCGTACTTTAACGAACGGAAAATAACGCTTAAAAACTTAAACGCACATATTATTGATGAGTTTTACAGCGAGAAGTTGAAAATAGTGTCCGCTAATACGGTTATACATTATCACGCTAACATTAGAAAGGCGTTGCAAGATGCTTATAGGAACGATTTGGTTCCTTGCAACTATGCCGATAAAGCGCATCGTCCGAAAAAAGCGGATTTTATAAGCAATTACTATAATCGTGACGAATTACAGATATTATTTGAAGCGGTAAAAGGTCATAAAATAGAATTTGCTGTCTTGATGGCGGGTTATTATGGTCTTAGACGCAGTGAAATAGTCGGACTAAAATGGTCTAATGTGGATTTCGAGTACAAGACTATAACTATTAAACATACAGTAACAACTTGTCGTATCGATGGCAAAAGTGTGCGAATTGCAAAAGACAGAGCTAAAACAAAAAAGAGTATCCGCTCACTGCCACTTATCCCGCCGATATATGATTTTCTTATTCGTATGAAAAAACAGGAAGCTATGAACAGAGAATTTTTCGGCAGCAATTATATAACGAAATACGATGACTATATATATAAGGAAAAGAACGGAGAATTAGTCAAGCCCGATTTTGTAACCGATAGTTTCAAATGGCAAGTAAGCAAGATCCCCGAACTTCCTAAAATTCGCTTTCACGGTTTGCGTCATAGTTGTGCGGCACTACTAAGACATGAAGGTGTACCAATGGAAGATATACAGAAATGGCTTGGTCACAGTCAGATAACAACGACAGAAAGCATATACGCGCACTTCGATACAGAAAGACACCTAAGCTCGGCGCAAAAGATACTTAACGCTTTTACATCCGACTCTTCTGACACATAGAAAAGCCCGCCTTTTTACGGCGGGCTTTTACTGTCGATGGTGCCGCTGACCGGACTTGAACCGGTACGAAGTTTCCTTCACGGGATTTTAAGTTTTTCAATATATAGAGTACTGCGTAAAATAGCGGTGTTTTGCGCTGTTTTTGGGGTGTTTTAGTCCAAAAATACGGGGATATATGGCATATTTGTCCTTTGTTGGGAACAATTGTGTGCAGAGTTCTGCATTTATGCGAGAAAAATGCGAGAAAAATTATATATAAGTTGCAATAGTTTTTTATATATCGGTAGGCATAGATTTATTGTGATTTTATGCTATTTGTGATACAATATAATCGTTTAAGGAGGTGTATTATGCTTGGTAAGATTTTTTATCAATTTCAATGGCGTCTATGTAAATATGAAAATAAGGTGTTAGATATATTGCGTAATAAATGCGATGCACCTTTGCGTTTTGCTCAAACAAAAATTCCTTATAATTTAAGATTTATTTTTGCAAGTTTTGAAGACGGTACTATATGCTTTTTTGATTTAATGAACGCCACTTGTGCTTTCAATGTTGACGAGTATATAGATTCTCGTTTTACTGAGCCGAATTATTTTAAGACGGACAAAATAGATTGTTTTAACATTAAAAAATTCGGCGGGATTAGAAAGGTAACTTTTAAGAACGGTGTATTAAAACCGATGCTTGAATTGTCGCATATACCGAATTTTGAGATTGAGGTTGCAGGAATCCTTTGTAATATTCGTTTTGGCATTAGAAAGAGAACAGACAACTTTTTATGTGAAATGAAATACGGCTCAATGCTATCCAATTATCCCAATAAAATAACTGAACATTGTATAGAGGTTCGTTTTAATAAATGCGTTAGTCTTGATAATCTTAACTTAATTATAGATAGGTTGTATAAATTAGTACAGTTTATCAATTTAGATTATGCGGCCCCAATCGGAAGTATAGAAGTAAAAACAAATAACGGCAACTTATTATATTTTAAGGAAGGGATAAACTATGGGCAACAGCCGATAGTTAGATATAATTTTATCGCAAACTATAAATCTATTATACGAGAGCTTTCAAAAATAATTTTATCCAATAAGTATGATATGAATTTTTTATCCTTACTTGATAAACAGACTTATGTGGATAGTGATTATTGGCTATTGGCACAATCAATAGAAAACAATATTGATTTGAAATACATAAATTTGCAAAGTCCCGTCCTTACAGATGAGATTCAATTATATAAAGAACTAAAATCGAAAATAGAGCATACGATAAACGAGTTTGAAAACGAAAACAGTAAGATTGATCCAGAAAAAAAACAATTTATCTTATCTTTGATAGAGATGTCGAAATTTAGGCGGAAGGTAGAGTTTTTATACGAGAAGTTTAATGATTTTGCAAAGAACAATCATAAATACAAAGTAATTGAAGAACGGGATATTGAAGAATTCAGTAGGCAAGTGAATGATGCAAGGAATACTATTCATGCGCTACGCAAGGATCGATTTATAAAAGAAAGAGCAGAAATGGGTGCCAATTATGCTATATTTGGTATGTGTGTATATATCCTTGATGAGTGCGGTGCCGAAGAATCCCATAAGTTTAATCTTTTGCAATGTGCATTTGTGTAGTTACTTTATAGCAAAGAAAATTAAATATTTATTTTTCAGTATTAGTCGCATACTAAAAGCATGGCATACAGTTATAAAGGCAGTATAAGTTTCGGTTTGGTATATATTCCTGTAACACTCCACAGCGTAGTCAAGAACAATGACATCGGCTTTAATATGATAGACAAAAAAACGATGAGTCGTGTTCGCTATAAAAAGACGTGCGAGGATTGTAGCGGTCGGGAAGTCAAGCAAGACGAAATAGTAAAAGGGTACGAGTACGAGGACGGCAAGTATGTCATTTTCGATGACTCGGATTTTGAAAAGCTCAAAACTAAAAAGGATAAGAACATTATAATAGAGAGGTTCGTGCCGCTCGGCGACGTCGATCCTATTTATTTTGACAAGCCATACTATGTTGTGCCGACGGGCGCGGAAAAAGCGTTCGCCGTGCTTATAACGGCTATGGAACAAGAGGACAAAGCAGCGGTAGCAAAGACGGTGCTTGGCACAAAAGAAACACTCATACTCATTCGAGCCAAGAACGGTCAAATGCTGCTTAATACTTTATTCTTTGAGGAAGAGATTGTAAACAATCCGGCAAAAGCAATCACGGAGAAAGGTACGGACGGCGAGCTTAAAATGGCAAAGGCAATCATTGAGGGCATGAGCGGCGCATTCGAACCGGAGTTGTACAAAGATGAGTACCGCGAAAAAGTTAAGAAGGCGATAGAACAAAAGATCGCTGGGAAGGAAATAGTTGCCAAAAAAGAGAAAGCCGATATGTCTGCGGCAAGCCTGATGGAAGCATTACAAAAGAGTCTTGCGCTAATGGATGTTACGCCCAAGCCGAAATATAAAAGCACGAAAAAGAGCAATTCAACCCAAAAGAATACGGCAACGAAAAGGCGTGCGTGATGGGTGATTTGTTCATAGACAAAAATATTGATCCGATGCTACTGTACGAAACAGATCCGTTTGATGATGAAGATTATATTTATGAGCTGAAATTAGACGGAATACGTTGTGTAGCGTTTGTCGAGCCTAAGTCCGTAGTATTGCAAAATAAGCGGCACAAGGATGTTACGGATAAATATCCCGAATTGTCGGGTATGAAGAAGTGCGTAAAAAGAAAAGTCGTACTCGATGGCGAGCTTGTTGTCCTAACGGACGGCAAGCCGAATTTTTATGCTTTGCAAAAACGCAGTCTTATGGACGACGAAATCAAGATAAAGCTTGCCGCGAATAAAAATCCCGTACAGTTCGTTGCTTACGATATACTCTACTATGACGGCAAGGACTTGACGAACAAGCCGTTGCTTGAGAGAAAAGAAATACTCTATAAAGCAGTGACCGAAGGGAACGGATTGAGTGTGTCGAGATATATAGAAAAGAACGGCATAGCTTTTTTCGAGCTTGCGAAGCAAGAACAGTTGGAAGGTATAGTCGCAAAGAAAAAGGACGGACTGTACCATATAGGCAAGCGCACGCATGATTGGGTGAAGATAAAGGTCATGCAGGATGAGGATTTACTTGTTTGCGGCTATCAGCCGGATGAAGTCGGGAATGTAAAAGATTTGATACTCGGATATTACGATGATGACGGCGAACTAAAATGCCGTGGCAAAGTGTATCTCGGTGTATCGGAAAGCGACAGAAAAATAATTGGCGAGTTTGCCAAAAAGAATAAAATTAAAACCCCACATTTCGATAAGTACAAAAACGCGGTGTGGCTGAAGCCCGAACTTGTAGGTACAGCGCATTTTATGCACGAAACGGAGAACGGTGGAATGCGACAGCCCGTATGGAAAGGGTTGCGAGATGATAAATGATTACCACTATAATTTTACAATATTTAATCAATAAGACTATCTCTATCAAACATAGGGGAATGAAAGAAATCTTCCAAGGAAATATTGAACCCTTCGCATATCCCGTAAAGCGTACTTATTTTAACGGAATTACATCTTTTTTTCTTGATAGAAGTAAGTGTTGATTGCGGAACACCGCTTGCCTTAAATAAGTCGTATTTTGTCATGTTACGTTCTATGCAAAGTTGTTCAATTCTTAAAATCACAGCATCTTCAAGTTTCATAGCTATCTCCTATAATTGAAGTATAAATCTAAAAAAATTAAATATACTGCGATACTTAGTATTTATTGCGTTTATAATGGAAAAAATGCTATAATAGATAAAGCTAATATTGATTGTGTTCCAAAATTAAAAGGTACACTATTCTGACCTTTTTTCAGGGAGTATTGACGAGGTAGACTGTTAAACATTATAATAAAAGCAATATCAATGTAATTTGGCTAATTGTGCCGATTTTACGGAAAATGATGGAGGATGCGATCTTATGTCTGATATAAATATTAAGAAAAAAGCAGTTGTATTCATTATAGCCATTTGCCTTTTTGCGTTATTAGTTAGTGGCTTAACTGCTTGTGGATCGTCTCCGAACAATGAAGGTAACGACGACGGACAAACGAAGTATTCTTCTGCGAGCGTCGATATTGTATTAGCGGAACGGATAGGTGTAGGAAAATCGGCGAGTATATCTGCGTCGGCATCGGCTAAAACGAGTGCAGGAAAGTACATAACGAGCGCGAAAGGTTTTACATATGACAGCGGCAACACCGAAGTGGCGACTGTTGATGAAAACGGTTTAGTTACGGGTATCGCACAAGGTGACGTTGAAATAACGGTCAAGCATGCGGAGTTCGGTGCCGAAAATAAAACGAAAATTACCGTTGTAGATAAAGTTGTACTTGACTTTAATACGCAAACGGGTATAAGGGTTTTCGGACGTGTTCGTTCGCAAGACGACGGTTTGCTTTTGGTCAATGCCGCGAGCGGCTTCGAGTCTGTTTTCGACGGTGCGGGATTGACCGCGACGGTTTCGGCCGATAATGCCGAAAAATTATATGTGATTTGCGACGGTAAAGCAACTTTTGTGAACATAGAACGCGGCAATCGATCGGTCGAGCTTGCAAAAGGACTTAAAGACGGTTTGCATACTTTGCGCGTATATAAAACGACTGACGAAACGAGCGAAATATCGGTTAAGGGGTTGGAAACGGCAAACGGCGGAGCGTTTTATACTTCGCCCCCGCAAGCGGACATTAAAATATCGTTTTACGGCGACGGCGCTGTTTTAGGCGACGGGCTTGACGGTGTAACGTCCGGTTATGCCTTTGTCGCGGCACAAAAGTCGGGCTCGGAGATTGAAATAATGGCTTTGCCTAATGCTACGGCATCGGTTGTGCCGAGTGAAGGGCAGCCTGTAAAAGATGTTTGGAACAAGTATTCGCTCGGAAGCGAAACAAATTATGTACCGGGAAGCCCGTCCGATTTTATAGTTATCGACTTGGGTGGGAACGATGTGCGTGCCATCGCGGACGGTAATGGCACGGTTAAAGATTTTACAGACGGGTATAAGTTAATGCTTGTCGCTATGCGCGCCGCGAATAAGAAAGCTAATATAATTTGCTGTTATGGAATGACGACCGAAAGCGCTATGCTTGGTAAGTATATAAAAAGAATAGTAAAAGAGGCGAACAACGGAGGCGATAACAACGTATTTGCATTGGATATGGCGCGATGTGACGGAAAAGCTATTGACGAAAACGGAAAACCGAACGCTTTGGGACAAAACGAAAACGCCGAATTGTTGGCTAAAACGATAGCCAATTTAACGGGAGGAAATCAAAAACCGGTGCTCGATTATGATACCGATAAGCAAGATATTTCGGTTGTACTTTTGGGTGGTCAGTCGAATATGGAAGGCAATGCGTGGCATGAGTATCTAAAAAGCGATACGAACTACGCCGAGTATCTCACAGGTTATGACGGTATAAAAATGTCGTATGCCAACCACGAGGACGATGCGAATAAAGCGCCTAATTTTCAAAAAGTGCGAATAGGTTACGGCGGTGCGCGCAGTAATCCCGAAAATACTTTCGGTCCCGATCTCGGCATGGCAAAGGCTTTGCACGATGGTGGTTACGACGGTAAGGTAGTGTTTATAAAATTTGCGATAGGCGATACGAGCTTTTATCCACGCGACGATAGCGGTAGAACTTGGCGCGCGAATTCAGGCAAGTTGTACAAAGGCTTGGTAACTTATGTGAATGCGTGTCTTGACGAGTTGTCCGAATCATACAATGTGTCTTTGGACGCTATGTGCTGGATGCAGGGCGAATCGGATACAAAGTCACAAAAGGCGGTAGACGCGTATGAAAACAGCGTTAAAGATTTCGTTAATTCGCTACGAAATGAGTTTTCGCAATACAACCCCGAATTTATGTTTTATGACGCATTTATAAAATGGCCTTACGAATGGGAATTCAACCGACCGTCGCTTATAAATGATATTAAAGAAAAGCTCGCCGAAGATAATTTGCATTACTCGGTTATTGACACAATATCGGCAAAACTTACTTGCGATAAAGAGCCGTACGGCAGCGTCGATCTTGCACACTTTGACGCGGCGTCGGCAATCAAACTCGGGCAAATGTTTGCGCAAGCGTATATGCGCGACTATCCGCTTATATAGACTGTAATTACACATAATAAAAAACGGAACGAAATTTATGTATGAAAAGCTAAAAGAAACCAATATCGTGCAGATACCTGTGAGTGACAAACTATATAGGGTAAATTTGCTTAAAGTCGGACAGGAGTATTGCAGACCGGACAAAAAACATGAAGGGCTGATGCGCGAGTATTATTCGTTGCATTTTGTGCTTGACGGACACGGTACGTTGTGCGTGGACGACAAGAAGTATGTTTTAGGCAAAGGGACTGCATTTTTGTTGCGTCGTGGCGTGAAATACGATTACTATCCCGATGTTGTAAAACCTTGGTCGTATATTTGGGTAAATTTTATCGGTGCGAACGAGGACATTGACGAATTTTTATTGTTATGCGGTTTTACAAAAGAACGCCACTATGTTATATTAAACGATTATGCTCAAGCTGCGCAGCTTTTTATGCAATTGCACGACGGTTACGACGGCGGTATGTTGCAAAGCTTGAAATGCTCCGGATACTTTTTGTTGATCGCGGCGCAACTGATAGCCGAAAAAATAAAATACGCGCCTATCGGAGTAAGGGGTTCGTTGGCAGATAAGTATTTCAACGATATATTGACATATATTCACGGAAATTACCGCTTGAATTTATCGATCAAGCAAATCTCCGATGATATGCACGTATCGGAAAAACAAATGTACGGTATGTTCAAAAAGTTTTTGGATATGACGCCTATAGATTATATAAATCGTTATAGAATTTCCAACGCCTGTATATTTTTGAAACAAATGGATGTGAGTGTCGAAACAGTGGCGGGAATGGTGGGCATCGATAATCCCAAGTATTTTACGCGCATGTTTATAAAGTGGAAAGGGGTAAGTCCGCGCGAGTACAGAAAATCGTGTCAAAGCGACGACCCATTCAAATGGATGAGTGAAAAAAATATCAATTACAGATAATTTTAGGCAGTAATCAAGCGATACATATGTCGCTAAAAAATATGTCCGGGAGGAAACTATGAAATCAAAAAAGTTATGGTTAATTGTATTTGCGGTATTCATGTGCTTGGCGGCGTGTTTAGTCGGATGTTCCAAAAACACGGTCGAGCCTACCGCATTGCGGATAACCAACAAAGCCGAGCTTCGAGCCGAATGGTTCGAGGGTGGTGCCGACAGAACATTACTGATCGACATACCGTCCGAAATATCCGAAAAGGATATACGGGTAACGTCAAGCAATCCGTCTGTCGTTGAGGCAGACGGCATGACGCTTAAAGCAAAAAGCGCGGGTATAGCCAAAATTACGGTTATCGCCGACGACGAAAGCGACAGCGTCAATATAACCGTTAAGCAAGCGCCGAGTGAAATTGCCATAGTAAATAAAAACGCGCTTGAAAAGATCGTAGTCGGTGAGAGTAAAACGCTCGAATATGCGATTAAGCCCGATTTGTTCGACGTAGCCTGCGCAAAGATTGAAATCGTATCGAACAATACCAACGTGGTTTCGGTAAACGGAAATACTGTTACCGCAGTGGCGCAAGGTAACGCTATCGTCACTGTTTCGACATTCGGTTTTACCGATAGCGTGGATATTGCCGTGGTAGCATTAACAGCGCCTACTTTCGGCGAAGCTACCGAAGTAAAAGGTGCGGTTAATACGAACGTAGAACTTCCCGTAACGGCATTGTCTTGCGACGGCGCTGATTTACGTGAATATATTACTGCGACTTGCTCGGACGGAATTTCTTTCGATAAAAACACCATGACGGTCAAAGCGATTGAAAAAGGCTCATATACGGTGAAACTCGACGTCGCCGACCCGCGCGACGAAAGCCTGACTGCATCAGTTACGCTGATCGTAAACGCATACAGGAACGTATTCGCAAATGTAAACGGGTACGGAATGGTCGATCTTTCCGCAGTGTCATATGAGGAAGATAAGCAATTCGTAGCTGACGAAGAACAGGTAGTGTTTTTCGATAGATGGGACGGTACATGGGCTGCATTTGATGCCGAACCGAGTAAAATCTACTATTCGGAATTTACGATAAACTCCGACGGCAAGCCCGACTGGGGTACATATTACGGTATGACGCACTCTGTCAAAGCCGACAATACCCGTTATCTTACCGCGTATGTAGACAGAGGCGCGGCGATTACTCGCGAACCGGAATATGAAGGTGAAGAACAAAAATATTGGAACGGCACGAGAACATTCAGAGTGAAAGACTTTGATATAGTAAACGACAGCGATTGTTGGCAACTTAATCAAGGTAATCAGCCGCGTACACAAATAATTTACACTGACGGTTTGTATAAATTCCGCGGCATAGACAAGCTCGAGTCTTTCCCTTGCAAGCTTGCGACCGTGCGTGTGGGCGATTTCTTCTACTATTTTGTCAACGACGATTATGTGTGCACGGTGACAAACAAGTATTTCTCGGATAAAGACACTGTTCCCGGATATTTCCAACAGAGCGGCATAAAAACGGATATATCGAATATAGTTTGGCTCACGGGCGACGCCGCGAAAGCAAAGTTCGATTCACTTACCGATAACGGCAGCAAACTCATGAGCGAGTTCGCTCCGAGCGATTGGTGGAAAACGGAAAACGAGGCGAGCGAGCATATATCGTCGTCCGACGCGGCGGCACTCGGCGCAAACTATACATTCGATACCGATACGCTTACAAGCGAAAATAAAGGTATTGTTACCCCGTATATCTTTTTTGACGGGAACTTTACATTTGAGTGGGAATATACATTTGCCGCAGATACCTTTGCGAGCGCTTCCGATTGGAATAGATATATGGGCTTGGAAGTAAGGCACGCGCGCGATGATTACGATTCGTGGAGCAGTAACTACGGTAATAACCCTGCGTTTTTATTCGGCGCGAGCAGGGTGGATAACGTAAACGGACAGCTATGCGCAATGGCGAAGTGTTTCAGCGTAAACAAGCCCAACAGCTGGGATTGGGAACATCCGGATAACATCGTGAACGGCGGCGAATGGTATAAATTCGACGGCGAAATGAAATTGAAATATTCGGTATCGCGTATTTGTACGGTAGACGTAAACAACAAGCCGCTTGCGAAATACACGTTTAAGATAAGCCGTCCCGACGGAACGCAACTCAATGTGTGGACGTACGACGATCACGGCGCGCTCAATTGGAAAAGCCCGTGCGAGCCTGTAATACTCATTTGGAAAAACTGCGGTGTAAAGGGGACGTACTCTAATATAAAATGGTCCGTACCCGAGCAAAGCTTATCCATAGTCAATAAAACCGAGCTTACCGCACGTTGGGCGGCGGGCGACTCCGCGCGTATGGTTGATGTAAGCGTATTTGGATTGGATGACGCGACTGTATCGTCAAGCGATCCGACCGTCATATCGGTAAGCGGTAAAACGCTCACGCCGTTAAAAGCGGGCACCGCAACGATAACGGCAAAATCGGGCAACTTTACGGATAGCGTTACGATAACCGTAATACCCGCTCTTTCCGCGGTATCCGTAACGAATAAAGAAGCGCTTACGGCAGCATGGAAAGACGATTCGACGGATACGCGCACGATCACCGTATCTCTCGATCCCGCGGAATATTATACGCTTGAAAATACGACCGTAACGGTCACTTCGAGCGATATGACGGTAATATCGGTAGACGGTTTTACACTTTCGGTAGCGGGTGTCGGCAGGGCTACGATAACCGTTTCCGCTTTGGGTAAGACGGATACCGTGGAGATTATCATTACGTCGAATAAGCCTGTAATAACGATTGCGGACAACGTCACCGATATTTACGGACCTATAGGCGACGAAATAACGCTCCCGGCATTTACCGCTGTTTCTTCCGACGGCGACGATATAACGACGCAGGTCGTTGTCGCTTGCGACAGCCAAACGGCGACACTCAACTCCGACAAGACCGCTATAACGGCAACCGCGATAGGCGAGTACATCGTTACGTATACGATAGGCGATGTGACGAAAGACGTAACGGTGCACGCGCACAAAAAGGTGTTCGGATCGATAAGCGGTGACGGCGCGCACGAACTGAGTTATACAGCCGGCGCTAATTACGACAACGGGCAAAACCCGACTGCCTACATAAGCGGCGACGGCATAGCATTTGCGCAGCTCGACGTGACCGCCGGCAAGGTTTACTACGCTGAAGTTACGTTCACTGCCGATTCGCAGGGCGGAACGGACATGATTTACGGCGTAACACACTCGGCAAAGGGCGACAACGTTAAAAAGTATTTGGCAGCATTTGCGGACAGAGGCGAGTGCGGCGCCGCCGGTAATATTAAAATCGACAGAGCGCTCAAAGTTAAATACTTCGATATGGACGCCGACGGTTGGACGACGCTTGACCATACTACGTCCGCAACTCCTATATACTATGCGTTGAACGATCCCAAGCTCAGAACGAGCGATTGGGGTAACGCATTCCCGCTCACGATATCCGTTATGCGTAACGAAAAATTCTTTTACGTCTTTGTCAACGACGAATATGTTATGGGCTACACAAATAAAGAATTAGCCGATATCGATACCGTACCGGGTATATTCCAAAACAGCTCGGTCAAAACGGGTATACTAACATCTTATTTGACCGGCGCAGAGGCGATAAAAAAGCTAAACGAGCTTACAACCGACGGAATGAATTTTATAAACGCGTACAGACCTTTCCAAGAAAACAACAATTGGTCTTACGGAACGTCGATTGACGATAATCGTTTCGCCGTTACTTGCGACGAGACGAACGGGATCGCTTGCAATGTAAACGCTAACGGCATGGGCGATAATGACGCTTGGTTCAGTCCGTATATGATATTCGACGGCGATTTTACGTTCGAATTCGAGTTCGCGTTTGCTTCGGATACGAGTTCTGCCGGAAGCAATTGGAGCGGCAACAACAAGATTCACCTTGCAATACAGGACTACGCGTATAGAGACGTAAAGACGTTCAGTGTAATGCGTATAGATAACAACGGTAACGGAACATTTATTAACAAAAGTTTGGATGGAGCTACCATTGACGGCACACTGAATAACGAATGGTTTGGCGCGACCGAAAAGATCAAATATACGGTTACACGTTCCGGCGGGAATTACACGATAAGCGCGACGAGTTTGGAAAACGGTTCAAAGGCTATCCGGTTCACTTTCACCGGAAGCACCGACGCGGTGATACTGTCGCTGAAAAATGTGAACATTAATGGAGCTTACACAAATATCAAATGGTCGGCGAGCGCAGCGCAAGCCGAAACGGTTTAAGGAGGAATAGGCATGAAGAAGTATTTAAAACGCATTATAGCGGTTGCGTGCTGTACCGCAATGGTATTCGGCATGAGTTCGCTTACGGCGTGCGGCAATTCGGGCGATAAGTATAATGTGGTTTATCACTTGAACTACGACGCGCAAATTTCTTCGCGAAGCGTAAGCGTCCCGAGTGGCGGCAAAGCGGTAAATTGGAATCCACACCGCGACGGTCTCGAGCTCGAAGGCTGGTACACCGACGAGGGGCTTACCCACAAGTTTAACTTTCGTCAGCCGCTCGCGGGCGATGTCACGCTGTATGCAAAGTGGGAAAACGTAGATTACGTTTCCGTATCGTTTGACGAAAACTACGGAGGCAAACATAAAAACACGGTTATAAGCTCGCGTAAGAGTAAAGAGATAGATGAGATAGAAACGCCTATACCGTCTCGGCTCGGACATATTTTTACGGGCTGGTACAAAGACAAAGAGTGTACTCAAAAATGGGACTTCGTGTCCGACGTCGCGACGAGCGATACTACGCTGTACGCGGGATATAAGCGCGACAATTCCATGAAGCTCGACGAAAACGGCAAACCGATATTCGAAAACGTAAACGTAAATGTATGGCTCGGCATGGGCTGGGATTCTGGAATTAACGACAACGTTATGTGGAATCTTGCAAAGCAATTCAACGCGGATCCAGAGTTCAGTGGCAAGATTAAAGTAAATGTTACCTATACGCTTTCCAATCAAGATACATTCTCGTTGCGCGTTCAAAAAACGCTCAATAAAAACGAGACCGACAAAAACTACTTTTCTATCGACGAGATTTACACTTTGGCGGGTATAGAGTATTCGGCAGATGATTGGTACGCAGGGGCTTCGCGCGATAGCTCGGTAGACGGTAGATTGTGCTCGATCCCGCTTGTTTCGGGCGTGCCGTTCATCATTTATAATAAGGCGCTCATGCAAAAGTACAACGGCGACAATGCTTTGCCCGAGAGCTATACCGAATTCGGCGCATTGCTTAAAAAAGTATATGACGGAGAGTCGGAAAGCAATCCCGATTTCAAAACGCTTATTTGCAACAGCTCGGCTACATGGACAGAAGTGTCTGCGCTTGCGGCATTTGCACAAAACGGCGCGGACTACTTCGAGTATGCGAACGGCGGGGTGCGCAATACGTGGGATGACGACGAAAAACTTACGGCGGCGGCAACGGCGCTTAACAATACGTACGACTTACTTGGCAGCTCGGGAAAGCATCACGGATTGCTTGTGGGTGACGACGCACACGAAAACAATGCGCGTAGCCGTGTGGAAGCGGGAACGGCGTTTATGGGAATAATAAGCTGGCCTACGCCTATTCGCGACATTTGCGATAACGACGCATACGGCGTAATGCCGCTTTCGGGGCTTTATTCGGACGGCGAATATAAAGATAGGATACCGGTAAACAGCATCGGACTCGGTTTTTACAGATCGCAGAATCTTACGAATACCGAACTTGCCGCCGCCGGCGTGTTTGCCGATTACGTCAGCAGACATTCATACGCATTTGCACGTAACGGGTGGTATCCCGTGCGTAAATCGGTAGTAGAAAGCGACGAGTTTATCCATTCGGATAATACCAAGGTAAAGCTCTTGCATAAAGTCGGTGATCCCGAAAATTTCTATACGCTCGACGGCAGTACCAAAACCATAAATATAGCGACTAACGTCGTAGCGAATTCTTACTTAAAACCGTTGATTCAGGGTGAGGCGCAGGATATGGATGCGCTAAAAACCATGGCTGAACGACTCAAAGCGAGCATTGCGGAAGCATAATCGCGAATAGGGAGATCGATATGAATAAATTCAAAAAAATCATTATGACGGCTCTATGCGGAGCAATATGTATGTCTACCATTGCATTCGTCGGTTGTTCCGAATCAACGACGAACAATATGGGAGAATGGATAGTTAAGTCGCCCGACGGATCGATAACATCTTCGGTTGTAATGGATGCGGACGGTAAATTAAGCTATTCCGTGACAAAAGACGGTACGGCGATTGTTCAAAAATCGGCGCTCGGCTTTACCATTGCGGAGGACGATCTGAGACTTTTGACGGTGGAAGGCTCGTCGAATAAGCGCATAACGGGCGAGTACGAAAATATTACGGGAAAACACGCGACCGTAAGCTACGACTGCAATGAAACGATTATAACTTTTAAGGCGTGGGAATTTTATCTCGACGTCATAATGCGCGCGTACGACGACGGCTATGCTTACAGATACAACATTCGCGCGATAGACGGTTCGAGTGGGACTATGACGGTGCTCGCCGAAAACAGCGAGTTTGCGTTGCCGAGCAATGCGCAGCTTTGGACACAGCCGTATAAGACGAGTGCGGCGTGGGGCAGAGAGGGCGAATTCTTTGCTTATGAAAACGCATACGTTTACAAAAACGTTGCGGGCTTGGGCGGCTCCACGCTTGCTATGCCGATATTGTATAAAGTGGGTAGCGCCGATCTGTATTCACTTATTACCGAATCCGATTTGATAGGAAGCGGGTTTTACGGCTCGTTCCTTAAAGAACAGGAAAAGAATTACGGCACGGGTATTTTACAAACGGTACATACTCCCGCTGGCATTACCGAAAACGACAATAAAGTGGCATACCCGTTCACTTCACCGTGGCGGTTAGGCTCGGTGGGGACGCTTGCTACGGTCGTGGAAAGTGAAATGCACGAAAAAGTATATGACGACGTAACGCCGTGGCGTCCGGATAATTACGACGAACTTACGGACGACGAGAAAAAGATATATGATTACGAATGGGTAGAGCCGGGTGTTTCTACATTTAACTGGTTGCGCTATCCGGGCGTAGATAATCAACGGGACTATGCACTGCATAAAGAGTATGTCGATCTTGCGGTCGCTATGGGTTGGAAGTATCACATTCTCGACGGCAATTGGGATAATGATCTCGAAAGTCAAATGGATGTGTTCCTTGACTTTATGGACTATGCCAAGCAAAAGGGCGTCAAGGTCATAGTGTGGTGCGACGCATATAAAACTTTCGGTAAGGGCAAAAAAGAAATACTTACGGAAAAGCTCGACCAATGGAAAAGCTGGGGCGCATCGGGAATTAAGATAGACTTTTTCAGCGGCGAAACGGTGGAAAAACCCCCGCATCAGAGCGAGGACATCGGTGCGATAGAATGGTATGAAACAATTTATCAGGAATGTGCAAAACGGCAAATGGTAGTCAATGCGCACGGATCGAATAAGCCTACGGGCGAGCGTCGCAAATATCCCAACGTCATCAATCGCGAAGGTATTTACGGCAACGAGTTCGATACCGTAGACAGTACGGTTACGGTTAACCACATGTTTACGCGCAATCTTTTGGGCGCGGCAGATTTTACGCCGTGCGTAAAGCCGAGAAATCGCGGTCTTACCGTCGGACACCAAATGGCGCTTGCGGTGTTGTTTGAATCGGGTATTCCGTCCATGGGTGATTATGCGAGCGAGTATTACGACGAGACGGTAAACAGCTACTATAAAGCACTCCCCGCAAAACACGACGAAATGATTTTCTTGGGCGGCGAACCCGATATGTATTACTGTGCGGCGATAAAGTCGGGCGACGATTGGTTTGTGGCGTGTATAAATGCCGTTGTGCCCAATACGGTAAATCTTGACTTTTCATTCTTGGGCGCGGGTGAATACGTAGCCGATGTGTGGACGGATGTCGAAGGCAACAATACGGCTGTAACAAAGACTCAAAAAACGCTTACCAATGCTACTACGGAAACGGTTGAAATAGGCAGGAATTGCGGGTTTGTATACCACATTTATAAACAAGCGTAACCACGCAGAAAATAAACTAAAAAGGAGTTTATCATGAAAAAGAAAATTACGGCAATAATATGCGCGATCTGCGCATTCGTATGCGCGTTTTCGCTTACCGCTTGCGGTGGCGGCGGCGACGGATGGACTACAACAGGCACGCTCAACAAGGACGAAAACGGCAACGTTATTTTCGATAACGTGGAAATAATTCTCGCAACCGTTGTGAGCGGCGAAGACTCAGTACCGTTTTCGCAGATGATTCAACAGTTCAATATTCAGTATCGCGGCAAAATAAGCGTCGAAAGTCGTCCTACATATCAGGATCAGTTCGACACCAAGGTGCAAGATCAAATCGCGAATAGGAATGAAGCGCCCGATTTTATTATGTCGCATCAAATGGGACACAAAATGTATTTGGATAATAAGCTCATTCAGCCATTTGACGAGGCGATGGAGCTTTCGGGTATAAATATAGACTTAAACAATCTTGCGGCTTGCGTAGCACCGTATTCTTCGTTGGGCTCCGATAAAGTTTATAGTATAGCGAGCGACGCGCAAAGCGCAGTCGTGCTTTATAACAAAAAAATGCTCGACGAATGCTACGACGGAAAAATCCCCGAGAATCGTGCGGAGATGATAGCGGCGTGCAAGGCGGCGGCGCAACAAAAGGATATAACGCCCATTTCTGTATCTACTCGTCACACATCTTTCAAAGACTATGTTTTCCCGACGGCATACATTCAAAACGGCGGCAGCCTTTACGACAGTGATTACCACGCAAGTTGGTACGGGAACGAAACCAATCGCACTGCAATGAAAAAAGCGATAGAATCGATACGCGAGCTTATTACGGGTACTCCGCAGCTTATGCGAGATAATGTTTCGGAAGCGGATAGGCTTAAAGCGTTTTTGAACGATCAAGCGCTGTTTACGATAGTTCAACCGTGGGTAGTTAATACTTATCTCGAACAGTATACCGATACGAACAAGATCGAGAGTTTGCAAAAAACCATGGACGAGTATATAGGTGCAACGTCTATCGCAAAATGGTTCGCAATGGACGAAAATGCGGAAAACGCCGATAAGCTGTTTACTTACTCTCATGCTTTTGCCATGACGACTGCCGTAAGCGATATTAACAAGAAGGCGGCTATTCTCGAATTTATCAAATGGTTCACTCAAAATACGACCATAGCTACGGAATGGGCACAAGCGGGACACATAAGTATGTCCAAAACCGTAGACGGTGCGGCGACATATTCAAATGACTACTTCATTAAAAATTACATGAAAAAATTCTATCCCGATATCGACAATCTCATGGGATTGGGTGTAGTTCCAGCGTCCAATCTTTGGCAGCAGAATTTTGGGCAAATAATGATCGACGTCATACCCAACAAAACCAATGCCAAGGACGACGAAACTATTAAAAAGTATCAAGACGAATTCAACAAGTATTTGGATTTCGTCTTGTAACGGGCACGGTGACGTATGATGGATAATGCGGCTGTAAAAGACGCGGGAAGGAAAAAGAGCAGGCGGCAAGAAGTTCTTCTTGCCCTTGCTCTTGCAAGTCCTTTCCTGATAATTTTTATCATCTTCACACTTTTGCCGGTAATACTGGGCGTTGTATTTTCATTTATGGAATACAATCCGCTTGTTCCCGACGAATCGAAGTTTATAGGTCTCGGAAATTTTATAAATATATTCGACTTCACCAACGGCGTATCGCTCGATTTTTGGAAATCGTTTTTAACGATGTTCGTGTTTGCGGCGGTCGCCGTGCCGTGTCTTATAATTATTCCGCTTGCGCTGGCGTACTTCGTAAATATGCAGCCGCCGGGGTATAAAATTTTCAGAGCGCTTATATATCTTCCGAGCGTAGTTTCCATAAGCATAATGGGCATACTTTTCGGCAATATTTTTGCGGGCGACGCTTCGGGACTGTTAAACGCTTGGTTGGGCAAGGAAATACAATGGTTGGGCGGCAAACCGTGGCATGGCGACACGCTTCGTTGGGTAGTCATGCTGATAGCGAGTATTTGGTGGCAGTCGGGCACTAACTTTGTAATATTTTCCGGCGCGCTCAAAAACGTGCCTAAAAGCTTGTACGAAGCATGCGAAATGGACGGCGGCGGCAAGTGGAAACGAATTCTTTACGTTACTCTTCCGAATATCAAGACGTCCGTTTCGATATGTTTGTTCACTACGCTTATTGGTTATCTCGCGCTCTACGGACAACCGTACACGCTGTCGGATACAACCAACAGCGGCGAATACGTCGCGCCGATGATGTTTATTCAGTCTATGTTATCAAATAGATTTTTTGCGCGTCAAACGGGATACATTTGTGCGGCGGCAATAGTTTTCGGGCTTATATCCATGGTTTTCGGAGGAATACAAAGAGTGTGTATGACGGAAAGAAAGCGTAAAAATAAATTCGAAACGGAATGCAATATATATTTGCAAAACAAAACATTACTCGAGGCGGAATGTTCGCCCGTAACGGAGGTGCAACATGACTTCGAATGATACGGCAAAAAAAAGACGGCTCACAAAGTCCGAACGGTCGGCACGGAAAGATAAAATAGTTTCGTTTATCGTGCTCTTTATAGCGGCATTATTCTTTGTTTTTCCGCTCGTTTATATGATCGGGACTTCGCTTAAAACCACAAACGACATCGAACTCAATCCGGGTGGACTGTTTCCGTCGGCGGGAGAATGGACGCTCAAACATTATTCCACGTTTTTCTTCAACGAAAATACCGGCAAAGCGGATCAGTTGCCTTTTTGGATAATCAACTCGCTTTGGTCGAGCTTTGCGTCCGTTGGCTTGACGGTTATTTTCGACTTAATGATAGCGTATGCCGTTGTATTTTTGAAGTTCAAAGGCAAAAACACATTGGTCAAATTCCTGACGCTGTGGATGGCTGTTCCCGGTGTGATAGGCACAGCTCCCGCATACGCCATGTTCGCTTCAGTCAAGAATTCGCTTGAAATAAGTGGCGGCGTCGGCGGATATATCTACGCATACTTTTGGATAATCATGCCCGGAATCTCCGGTATATTCAATATGCTTTTGATGCGTAACTTCTTTGCGTCCATACCCGTCGATATAATAGACAGCGCCAAAAGTGACGGGGCAAGCCACATGACGATATTCAGACGTATAGTTATTCCGCTTGCAAAATCCACAATAATGCTTATCGTGTTGTTTTCGTTTGTCGGTGCGTGGAACAATCTTATTTGGCCGCAGCTTGTTTTGGCGGGAACGGGGCAAGGCGAAGTCAATTATTGGAACACCGTTACCGTCGGACTTACCGATTGGACGCAAGGTAAAGGACGCGACATGATAGGTATGGCAATGGCGGGCAGCGTATTCACAATGATACCCATCGTCATCATATTTATTTTCACGCAAAACAAGATGATCGACGGACTTGCTTCAACAGGCATAAAGATGTAAGGAGTTTTTTATGGAAAACACAATCGGACAAAACAATGCTTTTTTATCGCTTAAACACTTGGTAAAAGTTTATCCCAATGGCGAAAAAGCTGTGTACGATTTTAATCTCGATATAGAGAAAAACGAATTTATAGTCATTGTCGGACCGTCCGGTTGCGGCAAATCTACTACGCTTCGCATGATTGCGGGACTCGAAGATATTTCGGATGGCGATATATATCTCGGCGACGAGCTTTTGAATTATAAGCCGTCAAACGAGCGCAAAATGGCTATTGTTTTCCAAAGCTATGCCCTGTATCCGCAAATGACAGTGTACAACAATATAGCGTTCCCGCTTACTATAAACAAATACCCGATGCCCGTCGTTAACGCCGTTCTCAAAGCTAATGCGGAAATAGAGAGTGTTTTAACGAAAGTGGCGTTCAATAAGTTTATCGGCGTGCTGTTTAATGTGTTCAATTCAAAGGGCAAGCATTCCGAAAAGGAAGAACAAGTCGCTACGATTTTCGATATAACGCTCGAAGCGGCGAAAATTTTGTGTAAGGTGTTTGAGACTTTCCATGAATTTTCGCTTGAACAACTCGTTAACAAAGAGCAAGAGATAACGGAGGCTATTCGTGCGGATCTGAAATCGCTCGTCGAAGCCGAAAGCGCAAAAGTGCAAGGGCGCGACGCCAAGTACGATGAGGACTTCAACGAACTCGACGAAAACGGAAACATTAAAATCGAGCAAAGAAAATATACTCCGTACGAGATAAAGACACGTGTGTATGACACCGCCGAAAAGCTCGATCTCGTACCGTATCTCGATAAGCTACCCAAAGAACTTTCGGGTGGTCAAATGCAGCGCGTCGCGCTCGGCAGAGCTATAATAAAAAATGTTCCCATATTCATGATGGATGAGCCTTTATCCAACTTGGATGCAAAGCTTCGCCTTACCATGCGTTCGGAAATAGTCAAATTGCACAACAGCATAGGCGCGACGACGATATATGTTACGCACGATCAAACGGAAGCGATGACTATGGCGAGCCGTATAGTGGTGATGTCGCGCGGATTCGTGCAGCAGATAGGTTCGCCGGAAGACGTTTATAACAATCCGTGCAATATTTTTGTCGCGAAGTTTATCGGTTCGCCGACTATGAATGTGTTCAGCGTTCGATTTGACAGACAAAGCAAAACGCTATCGAACGGAGATCTTGTGATCCACGTAGAAGACGAGTTTATCAAGCGTCACGACACAATGTATGAGCAAGCGATAGAAAAATACAGAGCGCTCAACGATAATTTCGACGAAAAAGCAAAAGAGCATATTCTTAAAACTTTATCTGTAACGGGCGAATATGCGGAGCGACAAAAACACAAACAAGAGAAATCGAGCTTTATCAAAAAAATCAAAGCATTGTTTGCAAAGTGCAAAAAGAATAAAGAAACTGTCGATCCGTATAAGTTCGAGCGCGAAGTATGTGCTCAAAAGCTCGACGAGCTGATTAAGTGCGCAAACAACAATCATGAATTGACGATAGGCATTCGCCCCGAGCGCATTAAGCTCGAAAGAAAAGTCAAGGGCAAAAAGTATAAGAATTGTATTTTCGTCAAGCCGACCGTTTGTGAGCTGTTGGGCGGCGAATATAATGTGCATTTTACGTTCTGCGGTAAAAATATGGTAGGGCAGTTGGATGCAAAAGAAAAGATAACGACAAACGACGAAATAGCCGTAAATTTCTCGTTCGACGATATTTATGTATTCGATCCTATTACGGGTGACGTGATATAAATTATTTTGCTATGGATTTCGATATAAGTGATTTGCCCGCAAAATTTATCAGCGGACTACAAGAATTACACGACAGCTATAAGTTTTCGACAAACGGCACGATTAAGCTTACCGCCGTGCGTGGCGAAACAAGTATATTACATAACGCGGACGGCTTTTGTATTTCATATTCGCGCGAATGTGAGTTTTATCGTGAATTCGTAAAACTTGTGTGCGGCGAAACGCAGTGCCGAGAGCATTGCGTATTTGAAGACATGGCGGTAATGGTCGATTGTTCGCGTAATGCCGTAATCAATACCGACTCTGTAAAAAAACTCATACGATTATGTTCTTGTATGGGCTATGGCACGCTTATGCTGTATACCGAAGATACTTACGCTATAGACAAAGAGCCGTTTTTCGGTTACATGCGTGGACGGTATGCCAAAGCCGAACTGAAAGAGCTGGACGCATACGGAAAAATTTTCGGTGTAGAGCTTGTGCCGTGCGTTCAGACTTTGGCACACTTAAACGGCATTATACGGTGGGATAGATTCAAACCTATAATAGACTGTAACGACATTTTGCTCGCGGGCGACGAAAGAACGTACGAGCTTATAGACGAAATGTTCAATTCGCTTACCGAATGTTTTACGTCGCGACGTGTGCATATCGGTATGGACGAAGCGCACATGGTCGGGCTCGGCAAATATCTCGACGCGCACGGTTACGAAAATCGATACGATATACTGTTACGGCATTTGCGTCGCGTACTTGAAATCGCACAAAAGCACGGATTCTCTTGTATAATGTGGTCGGATATGTTTTTTCGTCTTGCAAACGGCGGTAAATACGAGCCGATGGACGCCGCAACAAAATACGTTTGCGACAAAATCCCTGAATGTTTGACGCTTATGTATTGGGATTACTACCGCAACGACGTGGAGTATTACGACAAAATGTTTGCCGCGCATAAAGAGCTTTGTAAAAACGTATCGTTTGCTTGCGGAGCGTGGCGATGGAACGGCTTTACACCGTCGGTTACTATGTCGGCAAACCGCAATAAGCTCGCATTCGATGAATGTATCAAGCACGAAATAGACAGTGTTACCGTTACCATGTGGGGCGACGACGGCGGCGAGTGTTCGACCTTTTCGTTATTGCCGACGCTTGTTGCGAGCGCCGAGTATGCCTACGGCAATCGGGATTGCAAAAAAGCGTTTAAGCGGATCACCGGCGTCGAATTCGACGATTTTTCGGTTACGGAGCTTGCCGAACGAGTGACGGATAACGCGGGTAAGTTTTACGGCGGCAACGTCACCAAAGTGTTTTTATATAACGACTTGCTGTGTGGGCTGTACGATTATGCTGCAAAGCCCGAGTACAAACAAAAGTTTGCGGACGCGGCGAAAAGAAACCGTGCGGCGGCAAGACGCGCAAAAAAGTATGGGTATATATTCCGCACGGTCGCCGCACTTTGCGAGCTTGTAGGCAGTAAATACGATTTCGGTATGCGTGCTCGGTCTGCTTATGCCCGAAAAGATATGGCAGAGCTTAAAGCGCTTGCGGACGAAATACCGACGCTCGTGCGCCTTCTCGATAAGTTCTATAAAGCGTTCGGAGAGCAGTGGAATATCGAGAACAAGCCGTTCGGCTTCGAGATTCAAGACCTTAGGATAGGCGGTCTTAAACAAAGAATGTTGCATTGCAGAGACATACTTTGCGATTATACAGTCGGTAAAACGAACGAAATAGCCGAGCTCGAGACGGAAATACTGCCCACGAAAGAACTGTGCGACGACGCAGAACTTCGTACGAATTGTAGGTGGCAGGATATAATAACGGTAAACAGGATTTAGGAGACACACACATGAACAGACTTTTACCCGCATATCCAATATGGATAATCGATCCTATGTTTTCAGTTTGGTCGCGCACCGAAACGCTAAACGGAGGCGATACGTCGTTTTGGACGGGATTGGACCACAGGGCTTACGGCTTCATTCGTTTTAGCGGAAAAACATATTGCTTTATGGGCAGGCGTGACGACACCGATAATTTGAAACAAACGAGCGTGAGTATTACGGCTTTCGACACGCGATATACTTTCGAGTGCGACGAGTTTGTTTTGAATGTCGCTTTTATTTCGCCGCGATTACTCACCGATCTTAAAATAATGTCGTGTCCGGTTTGTTTCACCGAGTACGAAATTAAACCGAAACGCAACAAATTACCCGACGATTTTTCGGTAGCTATTGCGCTCGACGAGGACTTTTGCTATAACGACGAACGAGCCGATGTTGTGGGCGGGGTATTGCCGATAACGGGATACGAATCGGCGTTTTTCACAAGACACCGCAATTTGGTATTATCGAACACGAGCGATGCCGACGCGCCCGATTGGGGTACGACGTACCTTATCGGCGACGAAGCGTTTTATATTACGTCTACCGCGCTCAATCGATATGTGGACGACGGGACTTTGGAATATATGCGCAAAAACGGTGAACGCAGTTATATCGTCGCTTCGAGTAAAGCCGAACGCGGATATTTTACAGTCGCTTTCGACGATCTTATTTCGATATTTTATTTCGGAGAATGGCTCAAGGGATACTTTTTCAAGGACGGCGGCACGATAGTAGATGCTATAAAGTGGGCGCACAATAACCATGACGACATTTTATGTAAATGCGACGACTTTGATAAACAATTAAAATCGGACTGCGATAGAATAGGTAAAGATTACTATGTTCTTGCGTGCGCGGCATTACGTCAAAGCGTAGGCTCGCATAAGCTTGTGCAGAACAAAAAAGGCGAGTTATTGTTCCTTTCCAAGGAGTGCAATTCGGGTGGCTTTATAGGTACGGTGGATGTTAGCTATCCGTCCGTACCGTTGTATCTTATTTACAAGCCGGAGCTCGTTAATGCTATGATGACGGGCGTATACGAATTTGCGCGCATGCCCGTATGGACGTACGATTTTGCTCCGCACGATCTGGGATTGTATCCTTGGTGTGCGGGACAAATTTACAGCGCGAGCAAAGCCGAAGATAAGTTCGGTTGCGGGCAAAACGATCTGCGGTCTTTTCCCGAAACCGCACAGATGCTTTATCTGCGCCCCGAAGGCAGCAATTCGTATTCAGACAAAGAACAAATGCCTGTGGAAGAATGCGGTAATATGCTGATAATGACAGCGGCGGCAGTCAAAGCGGGAGCGGATATAGCAACTGCCGAAAAGAATTTCGATTTATTGAGCGTATGGGTAACATATCTCGAAAAATACGGCTTAAAGCCCGAAAGCCAACTTTGCACCGACGATTTTGCCGGGCATTTGGCTAATAATGTCAATCTTGCAATTAAATCGCTTGTAGGAATAGAAGCTTTTTCGATAATTTGCGGCGAACTTGGAAAGAAAGCGCTCGCCGACGAATATGAACGAAAAGCCGCAGAGTTTGCGCAACAGTTGAAAACGCTCGCGGGCGACGGCGTAATGCCGCTCGCTTACGGGCAGAAAGATACTTATTCGCTTAAATACAATATTCTTTTCGATAAATTATTCGGGTTTAATTTGATAGGACAGGACGTTTGCGAACGCGAAGTCGATCATTATATAAAAGTCGGTAATCGGTTCGGAACGCCGCTCGATACGCGCAAAGACTATTCCAAAACCGATTGGATACTATGGTGCGCGGCTATCACCGACGATAAAACAAAATGCGAGAAATTGTATGCGCCGATAGTTAAATTTTTAGCGGAAAGTCCGTCGCGCGAGCCGTTTATCGATTGGTACGGTACCGTAAAAGGCGAATATATTATGTTTAGAAATAGATCGGTACAAGGCGGTATATTCGCGCCCTTGTTGAAAGATAAGGTGTTAGACAATAGGTGATTTTCATGAACATAACGGAAAACAAAAATATATTCGTTATCAACGGCAAGCGTTATACTTATGCAATGTATGTAAATGACGCGGGATATTTGCAACATGCCTATTACGGTAAAAAAATTTCCGTGAGCGACGTGCATTATTATATAAATAGTATCGGAGGTAGATTAGAGCCTAAATCGGACGACAAAAATTACGATATGGCATTCGATACAATGCCCACCGAATACGGGTTTTTCGCACACGGCGATTACCGAGAACCGAGCGTTATCATTGAACGGAAAGACGGGGCGGCAATGAGTCGATTGAAATACAAAAGCTACTGTATTACGGACGGTGCGCCCGATATTAAGGGCATGCCGCACGCACGTAACGGCGGCAAAACCTTGCGAATTACGCTTGCGGATGAGTTTTCCGATACGCATATAGTGTTGAATTATACGGCTTTCGACGATTGTGATGTCTTGGTACGGAACGCAGAAATAAAGAATATCGGTAAAGATACCGTAATTCTGAAAAAGGCGTTTTCTTGTTGCATCGAACTTCCCGATGACGATTACAAATTTATGCGTTTGTGCGGAGCATGGGCGGCAGAGCGTACGCCCGTCGTATCGCGTATCGAGCAAGGAATAATGAAAATTCAGTCTTTGCGCGGGGCATCGTCGCATCAATCGAATCCGTTTGGGGCATTTTTACGTAACGGCTGTGTCGAAGAAGAAGGTAAGTGTTACGGGTTTCAGCTTGTTTACAGTGGCTCGTTCTCGATAACCGCCGAAAAGGGGTATAACGGAGCAGTAAGAATACAAGGCGGTATAAACGATACGAATTTCGGATGGAAGCTTGGCTGTGGCGACAATTTCGTTACTCCGCAAGTCGCGCTATGTTATTCGGACGGCGGGCTCGGATTCCTGTCACGAAACTATGAGGATTTTTTGCGCGAACATGTAATATCGCCCGAATATGTTTATAAACCGCGTCCCGTCGTTATCAATAATTGGGAAGCGACGTATTTCGATTTCGACAATGATAAACTATTCGAAATAATAGATGAAGCGGTGGAATTGGGCGTAGATACCTTCGTGCTCGACGACGGATGGTTCGGCAAGCGAAACGACGATACGTCGGGCTTGGGTGACTGGCGTGTAAACGACAAAAAGCTTAAAGGCGGGCTTAATACTGTTATAGACCGTTGCAAAAAGCGCGGGCTTAAATTCGGACTGTGGTTCGAGCCGGAGGCAATAAGCGAGGACAGCGATTTGTACCGCGCTCATCCCGATTGGGCGATAGGAAAAGACGGGGTGGCTCCCGCACGGTGGCGCAATCAACTCGTTTTGGATTTTACGAGAGCGGAAGTTGTGGATTATGTTCTTGATGCCGTAAGTAAAATTTTATGCGAACATGATATATCTTACGTCAAATGGGATTTTAATCGCAGCTTGTCGGATTTTTATTCGCGCATGCTTGACAATCAAGGAGAGTTTGCTCACAGATATATTCTCGGAGTTTACGATTTGGCTGAAAAGTTGACGAAAGCGTTTCCAAATGTGTTTTTTGAGGGCTGTGCGGGTGGCGGTGGACGGTTTGACGCAGGAATGTTATATTACTTTCCGCAGATTTGGACGAGCGATAATACCGATGCTTACGAGCGGTCGAAAATTCAGTGGGGTACGTCATTATGTTATCCTATGTCGGCGATGAGTTGTCATGTATCGGCTTGTCCAAATCACCAAACGGGGCGTACTATATCGCTTTACACTCGCGCGAATGTAGCGTCGCTCGGTGCATTCGGCTATGAACTCGATCCGTCAAAGTTGCAGGACGACGATAAATGCGAGATAAAGAAACAGATTGAAAATTACAAACGCAACGAATCGCTTATTTTGAAAGGCGATACGTATAGACTGTCGTCCCCGTTTAACGGTAAAGAATTTTGCATTATGCGAGTAAGCAAAGATAAAATGCGCGCGCTCGTCGTTTATGAGTGTTTACGCGGCAGACGAACGGAACATATAATAAAGCTTTGCGGTTTGGACGAAGATAAAGTTTATTCGGTAAATGAACTCGGTATTTCGGCAAGCGGCTCGGCTTTAATGAAAATCGGTTTGCCGTTGACGTCGCTCGGCGATTATGAGAGCGTTATGCTAACCTTGGAAGTTGCATTATCTTAACCTTTTTTCATTGTTTATTGATATACACTATCTTGACTGTTATAATACAAATAAGCTCAAATAGGGGCGCAGGACGAATATGATTGATTTTAATAAAAGTATATTTGAAAACAGACAAAAGCAAATAACTCCGTTCCTTGCCGCACACCGCGGCGTGAATGGTGCAAATATACCGTGCAATACATTACTCGCATATAAAATTGCAATCGATCAAGGCGCGGACATAATTGAGATAGATGTTGCAAAAAGCAAGGACGGAGAATATTTTGCATTTCATCCGGGTATGGAATTCGCATATCTTAAAACGGGAAAAACCGTTGCCGAAATGTCAGCCGAAGATGTTGCGTCCACACCTATTCTCAACAATGACGAAGCCAAGACGCATTACCGAATTCCGACGCTTGCGGAAACGTTCGCATTCTTAAAAGACAAGGTCTATATAAACGTAGATAAATTTCAAACCGACATCAAGGGCATAACCGAGCAGATCCGAAACGCGCATGTGGAGAAACAAGTAATAGTCAAATCCGATCCTTTCGAAGAAAAAATACGTGAGATCGAAAAGTATGCGCCCGATTTAATGTTTATGCCGTTTGTAAAGCATGTCGATCGTATAACCGATAGACTGCGTGGATCTGTCAACTGCATAGGCGTGGAGGCGCTGTTCGACAGCGAGTCGGATGAGGTAGCAGGACGACGTTATATCGACGCAATGCACGATAATGAGTTGCTTGTGTGGGGCAACTCCATAGTTTACGACGAAAATGCCGTTTTGAGCGCGGGTATGACCGACGATATTTCGCTCGAAAGGGGCGGGGAATACGGCTGGGGTAAGCTTCTCGGGCTCGGTTTCGATATAATTCAAACCGATTGGTTGCTTGCAGCAAAACAATATTTCAATTTACTATTATCTTAAAAGGAGACTTATTATGGCTTTTGCAAAAGATTTTATTTGGTGCGCAGGCGGTGCATCCGCACAGCAGGACGGCGGGTATCTCGATGGTGGGAAAGGACTGTCCGTTTGGGATGTGCCGTTTATAGACGGGCATATACGTAACGGCGAGGATAACAAAGTGGCTTGCGACCATTTTCACAGATGGCGCGACGATCTTAAACTGCTTAAAGAATTGGGCGTCAATACATATAGATTTTCCATTTCTCCTGCACGAATTTATCCTAAGGACGAATTTACCGTAAACGAGCAAGGCGTAAAGTTCTACGTAGAGCTTGTCGCAGAGCTCGAAAAGCTCGGGATACGCCCGATGTGCACGCTGTATCATTGGGATATGCCTATGTGGCTGTATAAAAAAGGCGGCTGGAAAAGCTCGCTTGCAACCGAATGGTTTGAGAGATATACTAAAACCATAGTCGATGCGATTTCCGATAAAGTGGAGTATTGGATAACCTTCAACGAACCGCAATGCTTTATAGCTATGGGTTACGGCACAGGCGAACATTCGCCGTTCGAAAAAGTAAGCAATCGGGAAATGCAAAGTATATCGCGCAATGTAATGCTTGCGCATGGCAAAGCGGTAAAGGTTATACGCGATAACGCAAAGATTATGCCCAAAATCGGGTATGCGCCCACGCAAGGTGAACTTAAAATGCCGTCAACACCTGCCGAAGAACAACAAGCATACGATTACAGTTTTAATATTAAAGAAAACGGCGGTGCATTTAATACGGCATGGTGGTCCGATCCTATAGTGCTCGGCAAAGCGCCAAATGGATGCGATTGGCTCTCCGAGCAAGATTTATCGGTTATACATCAGCCACTCGATTTTTATGCTTACAATATATATAATGCCAAATATTTCGGCAAGCGCGAACCCATGGGCGCGCCGCGTACGACTATGGGTTGGACTATGACTCCCGAATGCATGTATTGGTCGGCGAAGTTCTTTTACAAGCGTTACGGCTTGCCTATAATGATAACCGAAAACGGAATGGCTAACGTCGATTTCGTATACGAGGACGGAAAAGTTCACGATCCACAAAGATCGGAGTATTTGCGCACACATATTAAACAATTAAAACGCGCCGCCGACGAAGGTGTGCCCGTTATCGGATATTCCTGTTGGAGCTTTTTGGATAATTTTGAATGGACGGAAGGCTACGCCAAACGTTTCGGGCTTGTTTATGTGGATTATACTACACAAGAGCGTATTTTCAAAGATTCCGCATATGTTTACCGAGATATTATTAAATCTAATGGCGAGAATTTATAACGTTAAGCATGACTATACTTTTAACCGAAAACTACGACGAACTTAGCGAGAAAGCGGCTCGGATAATAATAGAAACAGTACGGGAAAAGCATAACGCCGTGCTCGGCCTCGCAACGGGTACAACCCCGCTCGGGCTGTATAATAGACTCATGGCCGACCATAAAGAGAACGGGACAAGCTATAAACATATTCGCGCCGTCAATCTCGATGAGTACAAAGGCTTGCCGAAAGACCATCCGCAAAGCTATGCGTACTTTATGCGGAAGAACCTGTTCTACCATATAGATATAGACCTAAACAACACCTACATAGAGAACGGAATAGCAACCGACGAACAAGCGGAGTGTAAGCGTTATGATGAAATATTAAACAAGTATCCGAGAGATATACAATTACTTGGACTCGGCAGTAACGGACATATAGCGTTTAACGAGCCGAACACTCCGTTCGACAGTACGACGCATGTAGTCACATTAGCCGAAAGTACTGTAAAGGATAACGCGCGGTTATTCGAAGATATATCCGAAGTGCCGAGAAAAGCATACACTATGGGCTTGAAAAGCATAATGCAGGCGAAGAAGATAATCGTGCTCGCAAACGGACTGAATAAAGCTGAAATAGTGTCGAAACTTATGTACGGCAGCCCGAGCGAAAAATTGCCCGCGAGCATACTGTATAACCACAAGGACTGTACGGTAATATTGGATGAGGAGGCGGCGAGCAAGTTATGAATATCGAAACGATAGACCTATATAAATATTCCGATAAAGACCGTGGCAATGCAAACGGCGGCTATTTGACTGTCTATGCGCGAACGGAAAGCAAGGAAATAAAAACACGTAAACGACCCGCAATACTGGTGATCCCGGGCGGAGGATATTCCATAGTATCGGACAGAGAGGGAGAACCTGTCGCTTTGAAGTATATAGACAGCGGATTCGTTTCGTTCGTTTTATCTTACAGCGTCCAAACGCCGTATCCGACGCCGCTTGTCGAGGCTATGCTCGCCGTTATGTACATTCGAGATAATGCAGATAAGTATTGTATAGACAAAAAGAAAGTTTGCGCAATAGGCTTTTCGGCGGGCGGACATCTTGCGGGGCTTCTCGCCACGGTAAAGCCAAGCGAAGCGAGCATGGTAAATAACGACATAGCGTACGTAATTCCCGACGCCGTTATACTGTCGTATCCCGTAGTCACTATGGGCGAGTATACGCACGAGGGCACGCGTAGCGTAATAACGGGCGGCGACGAAATGCTACGGAAAAATCTGTCTATAGATAAGCGCGTAGATAAAAACGCCGTACCTGCATTTATATGGCATACATATAACGATAATTGCGTCCCCGTGGAAAACAGTCTAATGCTTGCGCAGGCGTATAGAAAAAACAAAATTCCGTTCGCACTTCATATCTTTGAGCACGGCGGACACGGTTTGAGTTTGGCAGACGACGAAGTTTGCGATTTTACAGAACATCAACAGAATTTATATAAAGTCGGTAAATGGTTTGATTTATCCGTAGATTGGCTGCGGGCAAAAGGCTTTAAGGTGATTGTAAAATGAATCTCAACGACAAAGCGATAGTATATATCCCAGACGGAACGGAACAAAACGAAGCGTTAAAGAGAACGACACATCTCTGTATCGCGGCACATCAAGACGATATAGAGTTTATGGCGTTCAGTCCCATAGCCGAATGTTTCGGGAGTAAAGACAAAAACTTCTGCGGCGTGGTAACTACCGACGGCGCGGGTAGTCCGAGAAACGGACTGTATGAAAATTACACCGACGAGGACATGAAGAAGATACGCATAACCGAACAAAAGAAAGCTGCGACGGTAGGCGAATACACGGCTCAAATTTTATTAGGCTATTCTTCTGTGCAAGTCAAGGACAAGAACAACGACCAAGTTGTAGCCGATTACGTAGAAATATTAAAAGCGACTAAGCCCGAACATGTGTATATCCATAACCTTGCGGATAAGCACGAAACGCATGTTGCAACAGCCGTAAAAGCAATTAAGGCAATGCGAAAGCTAAACGACAAAGACAAGCCTAAAAAAGTGTACGGTTGCGAAGTGTGGCGCGACTTAGATTGGCTGAACGACGACGAAAAGGTTTTGCTCGATTGCAGTCAACACCAAAACCTTGCTCGAGCATTGTCGTCCGTGTTCGACAGTCAAATAACGGGCGGCAAACGGTACGATATAGCCGTAGAGGGCAGACGGAACGCTAACGCAACGTTCGGTCAAAGTCATTCTTGCGACGAATATACGTCATTGAATTACGCAATGGATCTAACGCCGTTAATATACGACGAAAGCATAGATATAGTCGAGTATGTAACGGGATATATACAACGCTTTTCGGATAACGTTAAAAACACGTTAAAGGACCTACTATGAATGTGCAACAAATAGATAAGCTGATTGCATACGCGAAAGAGCGTTTAGAGCTCGACGAGCGCGACGAAATGTACGTCAGCAATATTCTTCTTGACATAGAAGACAGTGCGGAAAACGAGGACGCCGTTTACGGCGAACTCAGTCTAATGCCGTCGAAGATAGATAAACGCTTCGACGAGATATACAAAGCAAACGGAAGTAAAGCGGCTACCGATTGGCTTTACAGATACTGTGTAAACAACAAGTACGTTAAGCGCGACGTGCTGGACAAGAACCCACGCTTTGATACAAGCAGCGGCTTGACCGTAACAATCAATAAGGCCAAGCCCGAATTCAAAGATCCGAACAAAGCGAAAGCGGGCAACAGCGTAGACGGTGGGTTTGCAAAGTGCGTTATTTGCCGCGAGAACGAGGGGTACGGCGCAAGGCACAAGCGTAACTTGCGGACTGTATCTATAACGCTCGGTGGACAAAAATGGTTTTGGCAGTATTCTCCGTATGGGTATTTCAACGAGCACGGTATAGCGATAAACTGCGAGCATACCCCCATGCACGTAGATAGACAAACGCTGGAAAACCTTATAGACTTCATAGACAATTTCCCCCAATATTTTATAGGCTGTAACGCTCCGTTGCCGAGGATAGGCGGTAGTGTGCTTGCACACGATCACTACCAAGGCGGCGGAGAGGTGCTGCCATTACACAGGGCGAAGATAAAAACCGAAGTAAAGGATAAACAATATCCGACCGCAACAGTAGGTATTCTCGATTGGCCCGGAACGGCTTTACGGATAAAAAGCAAGAACCGCAACGAGATAGTAGACATAGCGGACAGAATAATGCAAGCATGGGTAGAGTACAGTAATCCCACGCTTGGCATTATTGCAGAGGACGAAAACGGCGTACACAACGCGATCAGCCCGACAGCTATAAAAAGCGCGGACGGCTACGAAATGAACGTTATCTTGCGCAACAATATTACGAGCGAAAAGTACCCCGACGGCGTGTTCCACGCGCATCCCGAGTTTCATGCTATTAAGAAAGAAAGCATAGGACTGATTGAAGCGCAAGGGCTGTTCATACTTCCGGGAAGATTGGAAAGCGAGCTTGCCGAAGTGGAAAAGCTTATAGCGCAAAACAAACCGCTGTCGCCCGAATATGCACAGTTCAAGCTAGTGTACGACGAAGCAAAAGCACTGTACGAGAGCGGCAAGTATAAAGACGTGCATACCGCAATGCAAGAGGAACTCGGTAGTATCTGCTACCGAATACTGCAAAACACGGCGGTGTTCAAAGAGCAAAGATATTTCACGGAATTTTTGCGACTGGCAGGGTTTACGGCATGAAAGACTACGACTACAAAATGTCTGCTGCAGGGCGGATAAATATAATAGGTGAGCATATAGACTATTGCGGCGGCAAGGTCATGCCCGCAGCTATAAGTCTTAAAAATACGGTGTATGTAAGGCCCAACGGCACGGATAAGATAAACCTGAGCTGGACTACACTTCCCGACAAAGTGTCGCTCGACATAAACAAATTGGACAGCTACAAAGACTTAAAGTACGGGAACTACCAAGCGGGCGCGGCGCTTATGTGGCAACGCGCGGGGCATAAGATAATCGGCGTAGATATGCTATACGACTGCACCGTGCCGTTCGGCAGCGGGCTGTCGAGTTCGGCAGCAATAGAAGTGAGCACCATAGCGGCGCTTGCGACGGTAGCAGGCGAGCCATTGGATAAGGTGGAAATAGCGTTAAAAGCACAGCAAGCTGAACGCGAGTACGCAGGAGTCAATTGCGGGATCATGGATCAATACGCTTCGGCGTGCGGAAAAAAGAACAGCGTTATGCTGCTTGACTGCAACAGCTTAAACTGCGAATACATACCGCTCGAACTCGGCGACTGTTCGCTCGTTATAACCAATTGCAATAAACCCCATAACCTTGTGGAAAGCAAGTATAACGAGCGCCGAGAGCAGACCGAAGAGGCGCTAAAAATACTGCAAAAACATATAAGGATAAACTGTCTTGCGGAATTGAGCTTGCTCAAACTGAACGCATACAAAGCAGAACTGCCGCCCGTAATATTCAAACGCGCGCGACACGTTGTGACCGAATGCGGAAGAGTGTACGAAGCGGCTGCCGCGTTAAAAAACGGGGATATGAAAAAGCTCGGGAAGCTACTAAACGCTTCTCATACGTCTTTGCGCGACGACTACGAAACGACGGGCATTGAACCGGACGCGCTCGTAGAAGTGGCGCAACGTCAAGACGGGTGTTTAGGCTCGCGGCTTATGGGCGGAGGCTTCGGCGGCTGTACGATTTCTTTGGTAAAGAAAAACAGGGTAGAAGAATTCAAGCAAAACGTACAGGCCGAGTATGAAAAGGCAACGGGCTACGCGCCGACTTTCTACGACGTGGCAATAACAGACGGGATAACCGTCGAGAAATTATAGGGAGAGGATATATACAATGACTATTCTTGTAACAGGCGGCGCGGGATATATAGGCTCGCATACATGTGTAGAGCTTCTAAACAAGGGCTATGCAGTGGTCGTAATAGACAACTTCGACAACTCCTCGAAAAAGAGCATAGAGCGCGTAAAAAAGATAACGGGCAAAAACGTAGCAGTGTACGAAGGCGACGTGCGCGACTCGGCGCTTTTAGACAGGATATTTACCGAGCATAAAATAGATTGGGTAATACACTTCGCGGGACTGAAAGCGGTCGGCGAAAGCTGCGCGAAACCCATAGAGTACTACAATAATAATCTGTACGGAACGCTTGTATTGACAGACGTTATGCGTAAGCACGGATGCAAAAAGATAGTATTCTCATCGTCCGCAACCGTTTACGGCGATCCCGAAGTTTTGCCGCTTACCGAAGAATGTAAGATCGGCGGCACGACAAACCCTTACGGCACGAGCAAGTATTTTCAAGAGATCATGCTTAACGATATATATAAGTCAGATAACGAGTGGACTGTTGTGTTGCTTAGATACTTCAACCCCGTCGGCGCGCACGAGAGCGGAATGATCGGCGAGGATCCGCAGGGTATACCCAATAACCTTACGCCGTATATTGCGAAGGTGGCAATAGGCGAATTGAAAGAAGTGGGTGTGTTCGGCAACGACTACGACACTCCGGACGGCACGGGCGTGCGAGATTATATTCACGTAGTCGATCTTGCCAAAGGACATGTGGCCGCAATAGATAAAACAGTCAAGTCGGGCGTATACACGTACAATCTCGGCACGGGTATAGGCTACTCTGTCTTAGATGTAATACATGCGTTCGAAAAAGCGTGCGGCAAAGAACTGCCGTATACGATCAAGCCGCGTCGACCGGGCGACATAGCGGCGTGCTATGCCGACGCGAGCAAGGCAAAGCGCGAGCTCGGTTGGGAAGCTAAGCTCGGTATAGACGAAATGTGCGCGTCGTTATGGAATTGGCAACAGAAGAACCCCAAAGGCTATAAGGATTAAGTTATGCTTACTCTCAAAAACCAAAACATAACAATAGAGCTTACGGAGATCGGCGCTCGGATAAACGCCATAGTCGTGCATGGCGCGGATATAGCGCTCGGGTTTAATTCTCAAGAAGACTATGAGAAAAGCGGAACGTACTGCGGCGCTACTATAGGCAGAGTGTGTAACCGTATAGCGAACGGAAAGTTTACTCTCGACGGCAAGGAATATATACTCACAAAGAACGTCGGGAACAATCATCTTCACGGTGGTATACGCGGTTTCGACAAACAGGCGTTTGCAATAACCGAGTTGACCGAAAACTCGGTCACATTCGAGTACGTAAGCGCTGACGGCGAAGAGGGCTACCCCGGCAAACTGACTTTGACCGTAAAGTACACGCTTAAAGATAACGAATTGCTAATAGAATACACGGCTTCTTCCACGCAAACCACGCTGTGGTGTCCCACTAACCATGTGTATTTCAATCTCGACGGAGAAAATAGTGGCGACTGTTTGGATAATGTTTTGCGGATAAATGCAGACAAAATAACGGTAACAAACGCCGAGCTTATAACTACGGGCGAAGTTAAGCCTGTGCAAGACACGCCGTACGACTTTACGGATAACAAACTCATAGGGCAAGATATACGCAGCGGCATTCTTGCGGTAACCAAGGGCTACGACAATAATTATATACTTAACGGCGAACAAGCCGCATACGCGGAGAGCAAAAAGACAGGCGTATCTATGACTTTATATACCGATCTTCCGTGTTTGCAGTTTTATTCGGGCGGGCAGATAACAGAGATAAACGGCAAAAACGGCAAGTACCGCAAGTGGCAAGGCTTTTGCTTGGAGCCGCAGTATTGTCCGAACGCAGTCAATTTGCAAGACTTTGAGATGCCTATATTAAAAGCCGGTGAACAAAAAAAGCATTATATTAAATACTGCTTCGAAAAATAATTTGGAGAACTAATGACATCAGCAAAAGAAGAACATAGAGGAGTACTAAAAGAATATTTTTATGCTTGTTGTCTATACTGCCGCACAACGCTGATACAAGCAAAAAACGGCACAGATTGTTTTATAAAATGTCCGCAGTGTGGTGAGTTTGTTCACATAATAATAAATAATGATATAGTTTTAACTAAACAAAAAGAAATATAGGTTGAATGGCATCCGCAAATGCGGGTGCTTTTCTCTATTATACGAGATATTTCGGCAAAAATTCTCAAAATTAGCTGTAATAAATAATGTAGTATGAGCATAAGCCCTCGCGGGGTGAACGTGAAAACGTGAAACGTGAAAGCGGCTTAATTTCATACTGTTACGAGCTATAATCCGAAAAAAGATACAAGCCGAACAGAGCAATATGCCTACTTCGTGGTAGGTCGAATTTGCTTTGTTCGGCTTTTTGCTTTATGACGTATTTTTGACTATTCCCTGATGGCGTATTGCAACGCTGTCGGGGCTTTTTTATTTACGTCAAAATCCACCGATAGCGATTTTCTAAAATCAAAATCGGAGGATTTATTCATGCAAAAATTTAATCTAAAAGTATCGAGAAAAAACGGTGATGAGATAACGGTTGCAGTGTACCTTGATGAGATAACGGCAAAGTTATTACAGCAAACAGGAGATCAAAAAATCATTGATACCTATCTATATGAAGAATACAAGACAAGTCGCAAGGCGCGACGTGAAGTGTATTGGAATCGGTCTTTAGACGAAGATTTGGAGAATGGCATTGACTATGAGGACAGACGTTTTTATGGCGATTATTCGTTTGACGATTTCGAGGACGAAAAGTTGCAAGCAGCAATTGAACAATTAACGCCGCGACAGCAAGAAATACTGCGGCTTATGTACATAGAAGGAAAAAATCAAAAAGATATTGCTGAAATATTCGGCATTGATAAACGTTCTATTAGCGACGCAATAAAACGAATTTATGCGTCAATACGAAGAAATTATTAAAAATAATAAAAAAAATTAGTTAGACCACGGACTTTTACCGTTTTCTACGGCTTTACTGTGAAGGGGTTTATTGAAATCCCCAATAAATACAGGACGGAACAATATGGCCAACAGTAAATTAAAACAATATATCCAAAGTCTTGGAGCGCCGGAGCTGACAGTGGATGAAATCTCTATTATAATAGCTCACCACGAATACCACTGTGACAAGCAAATACGAATTGTAGGTGCTTTGCCGCAAAAAGGTGTGTTTGTTAAAGTCATCGACCATATGGGGTATAAGGATTCGGTTATAGACAGCCTTTGCTATGATGATGACTGTTCCGAATATGGATTTGTCAGAAACGCAAGCGAAAGAAGAGAAATCAACCTTGTTAAGAGATGGCTAAAAAATAATTTGTCTAAGGATGAACAACAAAAGCTTATAACGGAGGGCAAGTTATAATGCAAGAAACAAATAATGGTTATCCGCTTAAAAAGCGCCAGCTCAAGGATTGGATTTACGATAACGGTAAAACCCAACCCTATGTAGCAAAGCGGCTCGACATAACGAAAGAAGAGCTGCAAAGAAAGCTCAACGAACATAAGCCGTTCAGCGAACAACAGATAAGACGACTTGTGCGCCTTGTTGGAGCGGAAGCGGCAATAGAAATAATATATTTTCCCACGCTCAAGGAGAAGCGCAGAGTGTGGCGAAAGACTTTCGGCAAGAAACGAATAGAGGAGGACGAACAATCGAATGAGCGAAGTCAAAAGGTTGAGCAATCGTAACGAACAAATAGCGGCGATGCTTGCGGACGGCGAACAGCTTAAAAACTTTTATCGGTTCATAGCGCAAAATCCGCATATCAATTTGCACGACGCGTGTCAGATTATCGTTGACCGCCCGAACGCCACGATATGCTTTTCATTTAACGAATGGGCAGCTATGGGGCGGCGCGTTACAAGGGGTAGAAAAGGCATACCTTATTACGATAACGACGGCTATAAGCAGTTTGTTTTCGATGCAAACGATACGCACGGAGATAATCGCTATTCGCGTCCCATACTTCCGATGAAGCGACTGCTTGATGGTTTGGACGAACTGAACGGTACGGATTTATCGGCAGACGAGCGTAGCGATTACCGCAAAATACATAAAGGAGTGCAAGCGTACTTGCAAGAGCGCGACGCGCTTTCGGGCGACACCGAGCGAGATAAGTTGCTCATAGAAGGTATTACGTACTCGCTCTATGCAAAGACAGGTTTTCCGAAAAGCACAGGTATAGCTTTAAGCGGACTTCCGTTTTCTTATACCGAGAATGCGGCGTTTGTAAAGGACATTTACATTCGCACAGATATGCTTGTTCAGGACATCGAGGAAGCATTTTCGGAAAATAAAGAAGAAGTAACGGTCATAGACGATACGGATATAGAATCGGTATCCGACGAACCTGTTGTTCCTGCTCATAACGATGAAAGAAATCTTGTTGAAGTAGATAGCGGAAATCGAACGTTCTTTGCGGGCTATTCGATTTTTACCAAAGACCATTTCGAAAACGATAATTTCATCGGAGTCGATGTTTTTCTCGGACAGACGGAAAACTTCGACGATGTGAATATGCTTTACGACAACACAGACAATTCGTTGTTGTTCGTATCGAATAATCCGAAATTTGAATGGCTGTTTTGGGAAGACGCTTTTTACCGCACTCAACAGGAGCTGATCGACAACGGCACATTCACGGCAGAAGACTATAAGAAATACGACGAGCTGAAGAATGGTATATTAGCCGGCGTAGACGAACACGGCGAAGTTTTATTTGCCGTAGACGATGACGATCCTGAAAGCGGTATTCCGTTTAGATACCCGAATTGGCAAGACGAGCATTCTGTCGGACAGACGGAAAACACGGATATAGACCAATCGGGAGCGGAAGAGCCGAAGCATCCTATGTACCCGCGATATAAGCGGTATATGGAAATACAGAACGAAAAGCCGCAAGCTATCGTGTTTATGCGTTTGGGCGATTTCTACGAAATGTACGGCGACAGTGCCGTTATAGCGTCGAAAACGTTAGGTTTAACGCTAACCGGGCGCGACGTAGGTTTGCCTGAGAGAGTGGCTATGTGTGGTGTACCTTATCACGCTATGGATAAGTATTTGGACAAAATGCTTGATTCGCGTGGCGTGGTGCTTATAGAAACCGACGAAGAGCCGAAGTATATTCTGTCACATGCGGAAGCGCTTGAACAAAACGCGCCCGCCGAGAAAACGCAAGAAGATAAGCCCACACAGAAAGAAAGCGCCGAACAAATAACGTCCGTAGACGAACAGTCAGACGAGGACGATTGGCGCAACGAGCTTGCAGACGAGCTGAACGACATTGACGAAGAACTTGACGAGGACATCGACGAGCTTACCGAAGATGAAGATACTGTTCGGACAGAACGATTAAAATCACAGCCGAAAGCAAAAGACAAGCCCACAAAAAAAGACGAGAAAGGCATAAAAGACCGCAAGCGTAAAAAACCGCAACCTACGTTGTTGGATTTAGCCGAGCCGAAAGAGCAGTCGGCAGAGGAAGCGCTTATAGAGCGGCAGTTGAAATACGGTAGCAGCATACAGCACGGCAAATTCCGCATCTTTGATAAATACCAAGAGAACCCCACCGTAAAGACTTTTGCAGATTTTTTGAAGAAAGAGTACGGTATAGGCGGTTTTGGCGGTTGGAACGGAGATAACCAAGAACACGACGGCAAAGGCATTAAAATGGCTTTGCGTGGCGAAAAGGGCGAGTATCTCGTTCAGGTTTCGCTCAAATGGCCCGACGTCGCTGTACGCATAGCTGACCTAATAGACGACGATAACTATCTGACCGAACAGGAAAAGAAAAACTACGTCGAATATAAGGCCGAGCAAAATCGTTTGCGTGAACAACGTGCCGAAGAAGAGCGGCAAAAGAACGAGTTTATAAACCAAGTAATCGTTTCGGCGAGTGAGGAGCGCAAGCAACGCATTTTGGACGAGTATGCCAATACGACAAAGCTCGTTACTTTTTCCGAATTTCTTAAAAACGAATACGGCGTAAGCGAAGAAAATGGCGACGGATTCCTTGCCATATACAATCAGCAAGGCATTTGGATGTACAAGGGCGGCAACCGAGATGACTTCCAAAACAGAATGTACCTTAATTGGAATGAGTTTTCGGACAAAGTCTGTACGCTCATAGAGAACAACAAATACATCACATCGGAATTACAAGCAGCACCTGAGTTCAACCGTTTCAAAGAATTAACGGCAAAGGGCAAGAAGATATTTGACGCTTATCAGAATGGATATATGCGTGAGCCGACCAATTCTATGTGGGACGAGGTGCAGTCATGTAATCCTATCGCTAACGGCATATATGAGGTGTCTACGGCGGGACACGGCGGCATCATGATAGCCGCCGAGCTTGCGCCGTATATTCTCTCGTCGGAAGCATTGAAGAGCGGGGTGCTTGATGGTGGGTACTATTGCTATGAGGAAGATTGCGACGCTTGTATTCCGCTCCGTGAGCTGTGGGATAAGGGCATCTTGACCGAAGCAAGCGAGTATTTTACTCATCTTTATGTCAATTCAAGCAGACCGGAAGCAAAGAACGGCTGCGTACCATTTAACGACGCTACCGAACAGGAAAAGGTAGAGTATTTCAAATGGTGGAACAATGCCGTTGACGAATCGTTAGAGCTTTGGAGCGAAAAATATTGGAAGGCACACGAGCAAGCCGACCTGTCGCCCACACAGCAAAAAATTAAAGACATTGTTGAACGCATTGTAAAAGAAGGCACGGAAAACACAAGCGAGGGTAATTGGGTAGTTTATTTCGACGAGTTCGGTGAGGACGAGCGGTTCGTCAGAGACCATCAAGACGAGATCGCAGATATGCTTGCTTCTCGTGAAGAAGTAGCGGAGATCGATATCGTTGATGATGCTTTCGACACTACATACTATCTCGATTTCTGCCCGAACTACGAAGATACTTGGAACGAGCTTGAAGAAGCAAAAGATACCCAGAACACCGACTTAAACGGCGTGTTAGATCAAACCGAGCTTGGTGGAGCTAAGACAAGATTCCAAAACAATGTGGCGGCGATAAAGCTCGTCAACAAGCTGTACGCCGAAAATCGCAACCCCACGGAAGCAGAGAAAAAAGTCCTTGCACAGTTCGTGGGTTGGGGCGGCTTGTCGCAGGCGTTCGATGAGAACAACCAACAATGGAAAAAAGAGTACGCCGAGCTGAAAGCCTTGCTTTCGCAAGAAGATTACGAACAGGCGCGGAGCAGCACGCTTAACGCATATTATACGCCCAGCGACGTCATAAGCGGAGTATATGCTGCGCTTGGTAGGTTTGGTGTAAAGGGTAACAATCGAATCCTTGAACCGGCAATGGGTACGGGTAACTTTTTCGGATTTATGCCGAAAGATATTGCCGACGGCAGCAGACTGTACGGCGTGGAATTGGATAATCTTACGGGCAGAATTGCCGCAAAGCTCTATCCGCAAGCGAGTGTGCAGATAAAGGGTTTCGAGGATACGAGCTTCCCAAACGACAAGTTCGACATTGTTGTGGGTAACGTACCGTTCGGCGGTTACGGTGTTGCGGACAGCGACTATAACTCCTACAATTTCAAGGTCCACGACTACTTTCTTGCAAAGTCTATTGACAAGGTAAAGCCGAACGGCATTGTTGCTATCGTGACGAGCAAAGGCACAATGGACAAGCTCAATCCGAGCGCAAGGAAATACGTTGCTGAACGCGCCGAGCTGATTGGAGCGATACGACTTCCGAATACGGCGTTCAAGCAAACTGCCGGCACGGAAGCGGTTGCGGATATTTTGTTCTTTCGTAAACGCGCCGAACGCATAAGCACGGATACCGAGAACATAGAGTGGCTCGGCACGAGCAAGACCGCGGAAGGGTACGAGATAAACAATTACTTTGTGGCTCATCCCGAAATGGTACTCGGCACGCTCACAGAAGATATAGGACTGTACGGCGGTAAAGATGTTACAGTCAACCCCGACGGTAGAGTGTTGTCCGAAGCAATAGCGGAAGCTGTGAATAAGTTGCCGCAAGGTTTCTTTACAAGCTCTGACGTTGCGCCTATTCAGGACGATGTAGAAGTTGACTATAATATCAAGCCCATGTGCTACAAAGCCGACAGCGGCCGTTTATACATGCGTATGGGCGATGAAATGGTCGAGCAGCGCATACCGAGCTATCCGAAAGACGCTTATCAGCGGCTACAAGGAATGATCGCTTTACGCGAGGAATTACACCGAATTTTGGACATCCAAATCAAAGGATGTTCGGACGAGGTGTTGCAGGAAGAGCAAAAAAAGCTCAATGCAATGTACGACAAGTTTGTCGGTAAATACGGCGAACTGAACAGTCAAACGAACACAAGGTTGTTCAAAGAAGACGGGGATAGTGCGCTCCTTTTCGCTTGCGAAAACATCGACGAAGAAACCAAAAAGATAAGCAAAGCGGAAGTTTTCAATAAGCGCACAATACGCCCATATACCGTACCCACGAATACGGACGATTGCTTTGAAGCATTACAAATAAGCCGTAACGAGCGCGGAAAAGTTGACATTGGGTATATCGAGGAGCTTACGGGCAAGGATTACGATACCGTACTTTTCGAGCTTGGCGACTCCGTTTTCCGCAACCCCGAAACGGTGGATGAAGCAGATAAGTATTCGGGCTTTGAAACTGCCGAGGAGTATTTATCGGGGCGAGTAGTAGACAAGCTACACACAGCGGAAACGTATGCCGAGCATTCGAGCGAGTACAAGCGCAACGTGGAAGCGTTAAAGCAAGTACAGCCCACGCCGTTGACGGCAAGCGAGATTTCGGTAAGGCTTGGTGCTACGTGGGTAGCCAAAGAGCTGTACAAGCAATTCTACTGCGACCTTGTAGGCGTCAGTTGGTGGCAAAGAAGCAACATCGAAATGTTCTACAATCCGTTCGACAGCAGTTGGCGGTTAGATCAAAAAGACAGTATTCGCTACGACACTCAAATGAAGCAAAAGGAGGTTTACGGTACACAGCGCGCGCCGGCGTATCGGCTGCTTATAGACAGCATGAATTTGAGAGCTACGACCATTTACGATACGGTAGTAGATCCGGATGGAAAAGAACGCCGGGTACTCAATCAAGCCGAAACTATAGCCGCGCGAGAAAAGCAAAACCAAATCAAAGAGCGGTTCGCCGAGTGGATATTCGACAACCCCGAACGTAGAGAGCATTTGGAGCAAACGTATAACAGGCTGTTCAACCAAATACGGTTGCCGAGCTATGACGGGAGTTATCTGAAATTCCCCGAAATGAACCCCGCTATTGAACTTAAACCACACCAAAAGAACGCGGTACACCGAATAATAACAAGCCCTAACAGCACGCTGTTGCACCACGTTGTAGGTAGCGGCAAGACGTACACCATGATAGCTTCTATTATGAAAATGCGACAGCTCGGAATATGCAAAAAGGCTATGGTCACGGTACCGAACCATCTCACGCAGCAGTGGGCAAGCGAGTGGCGCAAGCTGTACCCGAACGCGAAAATCCTTGTCGCAACAAAAGAAGACTTGGAGAAAGACAATCGTAAACGGTTTGTCAGCAAGGTTGCTATGGGTGATTGGGATGGCATAATCATAGCGCAATCGAGCTTTGCCAAGATACCCATTTCGCAAGAGCGACAGATTGCAAAATTGCGACAGGAAATTAAGCTCATAGAGCAGACGGTAAAGAAACAATGGGATGAAAACGGTATGCCGCGCGGTGCGGTCAAGAACTTGGAGCGCATTAAAAAGAGCCGCGAAGCTATGCTCAAGAAACTTATGGACGGCGACAAGAAAGATGACGTTCTTACTTTTGAGAGCTTAGGTGTGGACTATCTCTATGTGGACGAAGCGCATAATTACAAAAACTTGTTCCTGTTCACCAAGATGAATAACGTAGCCGGCGTATCTAATGCCGCAAGTCAAAGGGCGAGCGACGTCAAGCTGAAATGCGAATACCTACAAGAAATGCACAAGTCCGACCGCGGCGTAATATTCGCCACGGGTACGCCCATAAGCAATTCAATGTCGGAAATGTACACTATGCAAAGCTACTTGCAGCCGAGAGCATTAGCGGCAAGCGGCATAACGTTCTTCGACGGATGGGCGGCTGACTTCGGCGAAACGGTAACGAGTATGGAGCTTAGTCCGAGCGGTCAAGGTTATAGGGCGAGAACGAGATTTGCAAAGTTTACCAACTTACCCGAACTGCTGACAATGTACCGTAGTTTTGCGGACGTGCAAACGGCAGACACTGTAAAGCTCGACGTACCCGAAGCGGAGCGGCATGTTATAAGCCTTAAACCGTCGGATACCGTTATAGAGCTTGCAGAACAAATCGCCGAACGCGCGGACAGGATACACGAAGGACTTGTAAGCCCCGAAGAAGATAATATGCTGAAAATCACTTCGGACGGCAAGAAGCTCGCGCTCGATCCGCGGTGCTTTGTACCCGACTCGGAAGATGAGGGCGGTAGCAAGCTCAACGAAGCAACACAGCGAATATTCGAGATATGGGAGCGGACGGCCGACATCAAAGGAACGCAGATAGTGTTCTGTGATTTATCCACGCCGAAGATGAAATCCGAGAGCTACGAGTACGGTACTGACTTTGACGCTTACAACGACTTAAAATATAAGCTCGTGAAAAGCGGCATACCCGCGGAAGAGATTGCGTTCATTCACGACGCGAACACCGACGAGCAGAAACGAGCATTGTTCGATAAAGTCAACAGCGGCTCTATAAGAATACTTATCGGCAGCACGGAAAAATGCGGCGCGGGAACAAACGTACAAAAGCGGCTTGTCGCATTACATCACTTGGATACACCGTACCGTCCGTCGGATATGGAACAGCGCGAGGGGCGAATAATCCGTCAAGGCAACGAGAACGACAAGGTAGATATTTACACCTACGTTACCGAGCGAACGTTCGACAGCTACAGCTACCAGATACTCGAGAACAAGCAAAAGTTCATATCTCAAATAAACCGCGGCGACTTGACCGTGCGTGAAGCCGAGGATATCGACGAAACAACTTTGTCATACGCCGAGATAAAAGCAATCACCGCGGCGAACCCGAAAATAAAGCGCAAGATGGAAGTTGACACCGAAATAGCAAGGCTGCGAATTTTGGAAGGTCAGCACAAAAAGAACTTGTACGCGCTTCAAGACAAAATCCGCAAGGACTATCCCGAAGACATCCGCAAGCAGGAATTACTATTGGAACGTGTAACTGCGGATATAGCGAGTTTGGAACAGAATAAGCCCGCCGATCCCGAAGCGTTCGAGATAAGCGTGAACGGTAAAGTCTATACGGACAAAAAAGAGGGCGGCAAGGCGCTAACCGACGCGCTGTATTCAAGCAAGCCCGAAAAGGTCGTGGCGGTGTATTGCGGATTCAGGATAAGTATGAACAACATCACTTCGCTTAACGGACAGCGCGACATTACACTCTCGGCTAACGGACAGTACACAATCGACATAGGCGAAAGTTCAAGCGGTAATCTTACCCGATTGGACAACTTTATCGAGGACTTTCCGAAGCGTAAAGAACGGCTCGAAAAGCGTTTGCAACAGCTCAAGGACGACTTCGAGATAGCGAAAGAGCAAGTACAAAAACCGTTTGAGCATAGGGAACATATGCTTGAGTTATTAAAAGAACAAACAGCTCTGAACGCCGAGCTTGACTTAGATAAACGAGAAGAGGTCATTATAGCTGAAGACGGCGAGAGCGACGACGGTAACTACCGAATGTTGCCTACAAATACAAAGATTAAGGAGGACGAAATCATAGATAAAGAAGACAAGGTCGCGTCAATGCGAGTGGACATCTTGCCCGACTATTCCGTAAGCACAGAAGATATGCACGAATACGGTTATAAGTGGGACGGTATGCTTCCTATGCGCAAGACCGCGGCAATGCGAGCCTTTAACAGAGGAGTTCAAGTTTATGAGCTTGGTAAGGACGATACCGAAACAGAAATGGAATACGGTGACGAGTTCGCGGACAAAAAGATGTACGGTGTAGAAAAGCCCACATGGAAGAAGTATGTGGAATCGGAAAACGGTTTAGCGTATTTGTTTGCACGTTTGGATATTGCGCAAGCGGCGGGCGAGTGTGCATCGAAAGATTTGAGTTATGTGGACGAGCGGTTCACTATAGACTTTATCGAAACGAACTTCTCGGAAAAGGCCGCGCTCAAGAAATATCTCGCGGACAAGCCGAAGCCCGATACCAAAGCTATAATGTCATTCGTGCCGCAGCTTATGGACGAATACACCGACCGAATTTGGTCTTCAGCGCTCGAACACTATGGTTGGGACAAACATTCGGTAAAAAGCTCTATTGCGGACAATGTAGAGAACACCGAACTTAAAGAGTACGCTAAGCAAATCGCAAGTTATCGGTTTAACGTAGATAAAGAGCTGATGATTGCATTGAACAAATACACCGAACAAGAAGTTGACGAAATGAATTTGCCGGCGTTCGATGACGAGATTACCGTTGCCGCAAAAGAGCCTACACACTTGCTTACGGCGAACAGCGCAGGGACTACATTTGCGCCCGGCGTGCTGCTCTTGGAAAACAACATAACCGGCGAGTGGTACGTCATTAACGACACTTCGGCTAAGAACGAGATCGGCAAGGAATTGGAGGTCGGTGACAAAACCGACGTCGGAACGATTCTTGCCTATAACGGACTGTACGACGGAAATCCCTTGCGTGAGTTCTATAAGAAAGAGGAAGCGCAGTCGTATTTCGACGACAAAGTCAAAGTCATACGAAATATGCGGTTAAGTTCGGCGAAAAACGATCCGCTCGTAGTAGGCGGTGGAACAGAGCAAGAAAAAATCTTTGCGGTTATGGACGACTACTGCGAAACGTTGGAGCGGATATACGGTGGAACAACCGAATTGGTCGGCGCAAAATCTATTGCCGATACGGTGAATTGTCCCGTAGAAAACGTTATTGCGCTTATGGAAAAATATGGCGCGAGAATCGACGGGGACAATGTATGGCTCAATAACGCTTTACAGTTTGAAAGACGGATTTTGCAAGCAAGACCGAATTATTTTGCGTTTGCTTCGGATATTCGACAGGCGTACTATGACCGCGCAAAGAGCGAACCTAACAATAGCGCAATCTACGAAGAAGCAGTTATAGACAGCGTTAAAAAAGAATACGCCGCGTTCAAAGACGAAATGCTCAAAGGTTCGCCCGAACAGATATACGAGAACAGTTACAAAATCCACGTACTAAACGAGTTTTATGAAGTCATTCAGCTTGGTAACGATTATCTGTCTGACAACGACTTCAAAGCCTTGTATGAAGAACGAGGACACATTCTCGACAACCTTTACGACGACTATCTTGGAAACGAGAGTTATAACGTCGAAGAATACGGCGAAACAGCACGGTATATCAAAGACTACTGCGAATATAAGCACAACGAGATTTATTACCCTGTAACTTATTTCGGAAAAGATACGGACAATAGAGCGTACTACCGTTTTACAACAGGAATCTCATTAGACAACATAGTGCAGTTGGATAAGTCGGCAGATATGTACACCATAGCCGCGCCTTACTGTTATTTGGATAAGGAACAGCTGGAGAAGAATAGCATTTTCTTTCTGGATATAGGTAAGGACATCTTTCCGGAACAGCTCGAAGGCGACGATGCTATGAAGAACATGATGAACGCGATGGACTCGTATTACAGCATTAAGCCGCTTTATCTGCGGTCTCAAACTTATGCAAGAGATAATAGCGAGATCTTCAATTATCGCAAATCTCAGCAAGCAAATATCGATTGTAAACGCGCAATCGATCAAGCGGTTAGCAAAAATTTCGACGGTATGCACCTTGCGGCCGGCTTTGAAAACGAGCTTATCCAAAAGTACGGAATGGAGCGCATAGCGTTCATAGTTGCAACCACTATAAACGAACACGATTACGACGGAAGGTTTAGTCAAGCAAACAAAGAATGGGCGAAAACTATTCCTATGCTTGAAGTCGAGTTCGAGCGTCGTGGTTGTTGCTTGAGTGGACATCCTGCGGTATTGGACGGACTTGCAAGCAGAATCAGGGATAAGCAAGTAATTCTGTACACAACGGTAGCAGAGCAGAATGCAGACGGGAAGCCGTGCTATAACGCATATTCGTTAGACCGTGAAAGCAGCGAAGTCAAGTATTTGGACGGCGATTTCAGTTCGGATATAGCGTTGCAAGCGACAATCGATCAGAACGCCGACGTAGGACACACCGGCTACACTTATAAGCGTATAGAGCCGCAAGAGCTTTACGCTTTAAGTGAAAAAATCAAGAACAAAAATATAGACAAGGAGAATGATATGGCACAAGACAAATTTAAGAACTTTACCCCGCAGGGATATAAGGTTTTAAGTATGACGAAAGACCGTGACGATAGAAACGTCGCTATCGTTCAGCGCAAAGACGATTTCGTTGTTGCGCCGGGCTACGACACTACGGACGGAACGTGGGCGCAGGGATTCTATGACTTTCCTACGCTCGAAGCGGCAGAGAAGTTCAGACAGGAGAAGTATGGCTTCGAGGATACAAAGGACACGGAAAAGCGGAAGTGGCTTGCTTTTAAGATAAGCCCCGAAGCGCTTATAAAGAAGTATCAGATCAACTCGCGGTTCAGAATGCCGAAAGGCAGTACATACGAGGGCTGTGCGTACTCTATATTCAACGACCGTATAAAAGAAAGCACAATAACGACCGACATAAAGAGCGATACGAAAGAACGTGCGCTTTCTATCCGCATCCCCGAAGATTCCCAAGTGGAGCTTTACGAGGGTGGCGAAAAGATAATCAGTATTCCGGCGCGCGAGTTCGTCCAAATGGTTGACGGAACGACTGCGGATAAGTACGAGCGCGAGCTTCGACTGAATATCCGCATTCCGCGTGAAGCGGTCATCAAAGAATACGACAACTCGGTGCTTGTCGCCGCGCCTAACGATTCCGAGTATAAAGGCTATGTTTTCTATCTGCCGAACTCGGTAGTAAAAGAGGACGGCGAGAGCGATAACGGCAGCTTGGTCGCAAATGTAGGCGAGGGCTTCAAAATTACGCTTCGCAAAGGCGAGGAACAAATCGAGCTTACCGCAAAAGAGTTTGCGTACAACACCGCAGGAAAAACGGACTACAAGCGCGAGCCTACCGCTATGGACGAGTACCGCGAACAGCAAGGCGAAGACGGCAAGAAATGGAATACGGTATCGCTCAGCGAGAATGCCATAATTGCCAACTACCAAAATAGTACGCTGTTCAAAATGCCGAAAGGCGATTATGCCGGCTTTGTTTACTACATACCGAGCGGCATGGTGCGCAAGGACGAGAACGGTCTTAGCTTGCGTGTCCCCGAAGACTTTGAAGTTCATCTCAAGGACGGCGACGAGAATATCGACCTTACCGCGGAACAGTTTATAGCGGCAATATCGGACAAGACGGATGAGGACTACGAGAGCGTATTCCGCAAGCCGAGCAAGGAAGCGCAAAAGCAGTTCGAGAAAGTAGAGGAGCAACTGCGTAAAAACGTACCCGAAGAAATGCGCAACAAGCCGAATTGGGTAATCGTGCGCACACGAGCCAACGAAGAAACTGGCAGACTCGATAAGTTCCTTATAAGTCCGCATACGGGCAAGTTCGCGGAAAGCGACAACCCCAAAACGTGGGCGGACTTTGATACGGCATGTAAGTATGCGAAAGAAAACGGCGGCGTCGCGCTTGCTTATGCGCTCGACGGAAAGGACGGCATAGCGTGTATCGATCTTGACGGGTGTGTTACCGAAAGCGGATACACGGATATAGCAAACAGAGTGCTTGATTTCTGTGGTAAGACGTATATTGAGCGTTCGGTAAGCGGCAAAGGTTTACACGTATTCGGAAAGACGAAAGGTGCGGACTTGCGCTCGTTCAGCAAAGACAAGACGATGGAGTATTATCAGGGCGGTCATTTTATCGCTATGACAGGCGACGGCGCGGGATATAGCCGCTTAGAGAGCTTCGATACGCCCGAAATGCAAAGAGTTCTTGAGAGTAAGCTCGAAAAGCGTACTGAGTGGAAAAATACCGGAATGGGCGTCGAGGGTTTATCGTCTATGGACGACAGAGAAATGCTCGATAAGGCATTTGCGGCAAAGAACGGCGATACCGTTCGTAGACTGTATAACGGCGAGGACCTGCGCGGCAATCACAGCAATTCGGATATGTCGCTTATGAACTACCTTGCGTTTTGGTCCAATCACGACATCGATCAAATGCTCCGCGTTTTTTCTACGAGTGGATTATACCGCGCTGACAAAGCGCAGAGCTACTACGAGCATACGGCGATTAAAGCTGTTAAGGGTACGCCGTGTTACACGCCGCCCAAGGCAAGTAACGGTAACAACAAACCGAGCGGCAACGGAAGTGGTAATGGTAGCGGAAAAGGCGGTAAATAGTCAGAGATAAAAGCGGCTATCGGTTATTAGCCGATAGCCGTAAAAATCTTTAATCTTTTTTCGGTTTAATTTGTTTTCGCTGTTCTGCTTCGAGTTGTTTAATGCTCTTTTCGGGAGTGGGAAGTTCTTCTGGCATTGTGCCGCCAAGTCCTGCGATAGTTTCGCGTACCGCTTTGCCGACTTCGTAGTGGGCGGCGTTTGCAGCGGCGGGTGTAGATGTTCCTTCACGGCGCATTTTAGCTTCGGTCTGTGTGATGCGGAATAGGTTAGCGGCAAGTTCTTCGCCGCCCATATAATCGAGTATTTCGTCGTCTGGAGATAGACCTTTATGTTCGGCAATATCGCGGGCAGTCATGCCGCCGTATAAGCCGCGATAGCCCGCGTCTTGGAATGTAGCGTATTCTTGGTTCGTGATGATACCGGCTTTGTGTGCGGCTTCGGCAAGGAGCATATTCTTTTGCTTAATGTCACCGCGAATGAATAACCGTTTTTCGTCTTCGGAAAGTCTATCGTAAAGCTCTGCAAGCTCTTGTTGGCGTGTCTTTACGGCGAAGTATGTTTGACCGAGCGCGATGACTTCCTTGCGAGGGTCGCCGTTCATTACGATGAGATAGCAAGCGTAACGATTAAGCTTATAGTCAATGATGGACGATATGCGCCCTTTGCCGGAAGTTATTGACTTCTTGACCTCAGGAAAGCAATCCGCAACGGACTGTTGGCTTATTTTGCAAGCGATTTGTGCGGTCTTTATGACTTTATGGAAGTTTTCCCATTTAGCATATTGCAATACCTCTTGCAATTCGCGAGCAAGCCAAAATTCATTGCCGTATTCATCGGTATGCTTGATGTCGTCGAATAGTTTTTTCTGCTGTGTACTTAATTCATTCATAGCTATATTATAGCAGAAAGTCGATGCAAAAGCAAGCTGAATACAAATCAGAAAGGAAAATATAAAACGGAGGTAAAAATGAAAAAGAACTCAAGTATTGTTCCCGAAGTGGTTATTCCGAAAGGTTACGAGATAGACGACATCTTGGACACGGACGAGGACGATTTCGGGGACGAGCAACCAATTTTAACGGAGGAGGTAAAGATACGCTTTGAGTGAGAAGGACAAAAAAAGCGTTTACGATAAACTCACGCCGCAGCGTCAAAGGCTGTACAATTTGCTTATGGCAAATCTCGAAACAAACAACAGCCTTTGGCGGCAAGGCTGGCGTGTGTCCGGCGCACCTGTATCGGCAATATCGGGTAAACGCTATAACGGTATAAACAGGCTTTTCCTTTCGGCGGCAACAATGGAGCGCGGTTACAGCGACAACCGTTGGCTGACGTATAACCAAATGAAAGAAAAAGGTTGGGATTTCAAGCGCGACGCGGAAGGTAAAAGTATGGGCAAGAACGCAGGAGTGTCTATCGAATACTTCTCGTTCTACGATAAATTAACCAAGCAGAAGTTCGATAAGCACACTCTTGACGGAATGTCGGAAGCGGAGCGCGACGATTATATGGACGAAAACGTGATCGCTCTTCGCAAATACTACTGCGTATTTAACGGCGACGTCATAGAGGGTATTCCCGAACGCGAAAAGCCTGTAATCGATCCGAACGGCAGAAATATCCGTGCCGAGAACATTTTGCAGTATTGGAACGATAACGAATCCAAAATCATATACGGCGGCGACGAAGCGTTCTACCGTTCGGCAACGGACGAGATATTCTTGCCGGACAGAGATAAGTTCTTGAGCTTGCCCGAATTTTACTCAACGGCGTTGCACGAGGTCGGACACAGCACCGGACACGAGAAAAGGCTTAACCGTAATTTGGGTGATGGCTTTGGCTCGGCGAGCTACGCCGAGGAAGAATTACGCGCCGAGATCGCTTCGATGTTCATCGAACAAGACTTGGGTATTGAGGTCGGCGAAAAGCACATTCAAAACAACAGCGCGTACATTCGGCATTGGCGCGACAAAATCAAGGACGATCCTAACGTATTGTTCAGAGCAATAGCCGATGCCGAAAAGATTTCCAAGTACGTAATGGCGAAAGAGAACGAGATTAAAAAGGAAGTCGAGCCGTATGCGATAGTCGAAGACAATGACGAGTACGGCGAGAAAGTCTACAAGGTTCACATGATAGCCGAACACGGACAAACGCGGCTCGCGCTGAGCGGCTATCCGTTTAGAAGCCGTGAAGCGTTGATGACCGAGTTTGGCAAAATGCAGGAGCTGCCGTTTTGGGCGGGTAAGGATTTCCAAGAGGTAACGCTCGACGAGCTTGAAGTTGAAAGCCGTAAACGTGCCGCAGAACAGAACGCAAAGGTGGAGCGGTTAAAGGAAATCGAGGAAGAACAGTCCGAAGTGTTTATACCGCCGAGCGAGGTTGCGGAGCAAGTCGCGGCGGAAGCGGTGGTAGTAGGAACGGTGGCCGCAGTCGAAATGACAGGCAGAGGAATAGAAAGTATTACGCGAATGGACGATAGAGATGTCGTTGACAAAGCGAGTAAGACGAAGCACGGAGATAAATTCCTTGCGCTGTTTAACGGCGAGTCGGTGCTTGGTACTGAGGAGCAGAACGAGCGTTCGCTTATGGCGCGGCTTGCTATGTTTACGGGCAACGACACGGAACAGCTACTACGAATTTTCCAAGCATCGGGACAGTACCGCGACGGCAAAGCCGACGGGTATTACGAACAAATGGCAAAGGACGAGATGAAGTTCGTCGCCGGGCTTAAAACGCCCATACCTACATCGACCGCCGCCAAATCAACGAGCAGTCGGTTTAGAAATTCAAAATCTTAAATTCGGAGGAATTATGAAAAATATCAAAATCAAGAGAGAACATTACGACATTATCAAAGAGCTTACGGATAAGCAAGCGGGAGAGTTTGTAAAAGGCGTTTGCGCCTACGCTTTCGAAGGCAAGCCGTTTATTACGAAAGACGAGTATCTCAAGGGATTGTTTATGTATGCAAAGCGCATGTTAGACATCTCCGAGATGAACCGTATTAACGGCAAAAAGGGCGCGGACAAGCTCGCGGAAATCAAGCGCAAAGAAAGAGCGGTCGGCGTTATTATCGGCAGCGTTATGGTTGCAAGTGCGATGAACGAGGAAGCGAAAAAGGGTGAGTAAAATCCTATGCGGCGACGCGGCAGAGGTGCTTAAATCTCTGCCGCCGGAAAGCGCAAATATGTGCGTAACAAGTCCGCCGTATTACGGATTGCGTGACTACGGCGAACAAAAACAAATCGGAATCGAGCAAACACCAGACGATTACATAGCGCGGCTTGTAGAGGTCTTTGCCGAGGTTTACAGGGTTCTCGCAAAAGACGGAACATTGTGGCTTAACTTGGGCGACAGCTACGCAGGGAGCGGCAAAGGTCCTATGACGTTGGCCGCTGACGGCAAGAACAAAGACGTGTTCGATATGCACAATCGAATTTACGAAGTTCCTAAATCTTGGAGTGGAATAAAGCCCAAAGACTTGATCGGCATACCGTGGATGGCGGCGTTCGCGCTTCGAGAGCGCGGTTGGTACTTGCGTTCTGACATCATTTGGTTCAAGACAAACTGCTTGCCGGAGAGTGTAAAAGACAGACCGACAAAGACCTACGAGCATATCTTTTTGTTCGCTAAGTCGCGGCAATACTACTTCGATTACAAGGCAATACAAGAGCCTTTGAAGGATGTTAGCAAAGCGCGTTATAAGCGTGGAAGAAGCGAAGCGAATAAGTACGCAGGACAGCAAGGAATATCTAACGGACGCGAGAACTGCTTGGACTTTGACCAACAGTTCCGGCGAAAGCGAGATGTATGGGAAGTCAGTACCAACAGCTATCGAATGGACGAACACTTTGCGATGTTCCCCGAACGGCTAATTGAGCCGTGCATACTTGCAGGAAGTAAGGTCGGCGGCGTTGTCTTGGATCCGTTCTTTGGCAGCGGCACGACGGGCGCGGTTGCTAAACGCTACGGTAGGGATTACATAGGGATAGACCTAAATGCTCGGTATCTTGAAAAAGCGAAAGAGCGGATAGATAACGTAACTGCAATAGCGTAGAGAAGCCGTAACTTAACCGCAAGGAGAGAGCGGTTGAAGTGGTAGCTTTTCAAGGAAAAAGGTAGGCAGGATAAGGAAAGTGGTATAAATCCCCCTTTCGATAGGCAACAAGCGGGAAACCCGCTTTTGGCGTCTGCGACGCATGGGAGGGCGTTACTTGGACGAGAAGAAAGAAAAAATAGGAATACAAAAACACATACGAATAACGGACAGCGACATTACCGAACAGATTGAACGAGTAATGGAACATCCCGATTACAAGAGCTTCAGCAAGACAGTAAACGATGCGCTGTTCTATGGCTTACCAATTCTTTGTGAAAAGCTATTCGGAGAAGTGTCGTTGCCTGAAACATCCGTGCCGCCGTCGGAAAGACAAGCCGCGGAGAGCTTGGACGAAAAGAGCTTTAACGTTATCGTCAAGCTGCTCAAAGAAACGGTGCTGAACGTAACGATCAACAAGTCGATTTTATCGTCGGTCTATCACGAATTAGGTCGGGTAAGCGATGTCTTAAAATTGGATGGAGATTTGTACGAGAAAGGCTTGATGAGCGATACGCCGGACTATCTTTACGATTACGAGTTGGAAGGCTTAAAGAAAATGCGGAGGTGATAAAAGATAAGCAATAATCAACCCGTTATATTCAACATAATGTACACGCCGTATAAACTGCCGAAAGGCGCGACTGCCGAGGAGATAACGAAGCACGCAGGCGAACGAGCGTTCTTTGATATGACCGGGGTGAAAAACATTTTCAAGTATATCACGACGGAAGAAAAGAGAACGGGCAAGCGCACCGCGCTCGAATACTTGCAGAAGAATACGGGCGTATTCAACGACAAGGGGATGATACCCCAAGAACAAGTTGACGAGATGAAGGCTCGGCTCAAAGAAAACAAGGGACATATCTTTCACGGCTTTATCTCTCTCAACGAGGAACAGTCGCACAAGATAGACACCCCTGAAAAATGTATCGAACTAATCAAGCGTACATTTCCGCAATTTCTCAAAGACGCGAAATTCCAAAAGGACAATGTGGATTTAATGTGCGCGTTGCACGTGGACAGACCGCATCACTTGCATATCCATTTTGTGTTTTGGGAAAAAGAGCCAAAGTTCAACAACAATGACGGAACAAAGAGTTACCGTCGGCGCGGCAAGATAGACAAAAAGAGCATAGACAACATGTTCGTCCGGCTCGGATTATATTTGAGCGACAGCAAGGACAATGTTTACAAAAGCCGCGATAGAGGAATAGCCGAGCTGAAAAAGATTTTGGGTGTACGTGCGGTTTTGGCGAGCGACGATAAAATAAAAAAAGAAATCATCGCGCTTGCGAAAGACCTACCGAAAACAGGACGGCTTATTTACGGCAGTAAGGACATGGAGAGCCTTCGTCCAAGAATAGACCGTATCGTTGAGTTGTTGCTCAGCTCGGATCAGAGAGCCATGAAAGCGAATAGGCGCTTCTATAAAGCGGTAGATAAGCGCGAACTCGAAATAAAAAACATCTGCGGTTTGCCCACGGCGTTTTCAAACACGAACGTAACACCGCAGGAAATGGAAAGCGATCTGCCTAAGTATCACAATAAAATCGATGAAAAGAACATCCATATTATCGAGGAATTAAAGGCGGATTACAAGCGGCGGCAAGGCAACTTGGTTTTGAGTTTATGCAAGTTTATAAAGCCCGAAATTTTGGAGCGCAAACGCAAGTATCGGCCCGACGATAAACGTCTAAAACGAGTGCTCGGCATATCTCGCAATAACATAGGTCGCGCGTGCAGAAAGTTTTTCAAATCGTTCGGTCCAAATAGCGAGTTGTTTGAAAGGGACTTTACACACCGCTTACGGGAAATCGAAGAAGAGATCGAGCGTGAGCGAAAGAAAAAAGAAAGTTCGTCGGACGGCGGCAACGGAAGCGGTAGCGGCGAAACTAAATAATTAGGAGGTAACAAAAATTTGAATGAACAGACATGAGGCTTACAAACACAAAAAACGCAAGTCGTGGAAGACTTGGTTAATAGTCGGCGGCTTTATCGCGGTGTTCGTGAGCGTGCTTATAGCGTTTTTGTTCGCGCTATTCGTAAAGAGCTTCGGCGGCATATTCGGTAACGGCAACTATTGGCTTACGGTAGGCGTAGCTAACGGACTGTTGCTTGTCGGCTTCTTGATGCTTTACAGGATCGACGCACAAAACTTGGCGTTGCGCGAGAACGACTTGGAAGATACCGAGTGGTTGACTACCAAGCGCTTACGGAAAATGAAAGAGTTTACCGTGACAACGTGGGACGGCGTAAAGGACAAGGATGACGAGATAGTTATCGGCGCGGAAAAGAAAGGCAAGGCGTTAGAGCTTATATCAACAAGTCAGCTACATGCGCTTATCGTAGGTACTACGGGTAGCGGTAAAACGACGGGCTTCGTCGATCAGAATATCGCGGTACTCGGCAGAAGTAAAGGCAAGCCGAGCTTGCTTATAGCCGATCCCAAGAAAGAGCTATATGAGAAACACGCCGAGCAGTTAAAGAACGAGGGGTACACAATCTCTACGCTCGACCTACGCGAGCCGTACAGTTCTCAGCGGTGGAATCCAATGCAAGTGCTTATAAGGCGTATTCGTCAGGTCAAGGAATTGCAGAACAATCTGAAATGCCAAGACGGAAAGTATTGCGCTTGCGGCGAAGTGTTCTTGTCATACGACGACGCGCGGACGAGAGTTCAAGAGCTTAAAGACGAAATCTTTGAGAACACAATGGACTTGGTTTATACGCTTTGCCCGGTACAGAACAAAGACCAACCGACTTGGGAGGAGGGCGCAAGAAACCTAATCTTCGGACTTATCTTGGCGTTCTGCGAGGATGTCATAAGCGGAAAGATGGACGAGAAGCAGTTACAGCTTTTCAATGTGTACCATAACATCACCAAGTATTGTTCGGAAGACACTACCGCGCTCAAACAGTATTTGCTCGAAGGGCGCGACGAGTATTCCAAAGTTCGCGGACTTGTCAATACGGTACTAATAACAAGCGACAAAACGCTTACGAGTTACTTGTCCGAAGTTAATGCGTACATACAGCAACTCGCCGATGACGGTATTCTGTCTATGACGAGCGAGAACGACATAGACATCGTGAATATGGACGAAAAGCCGAACGCTATATTCGTTATCGTTCCCGATGAGCGCTTTACACGCCACCGCTTTGTTACGCTGTTCATCACGCAAACCTATAAAGAGCTTGTCGAAAAGGCAAATCTTAACTTGCGGCGCAAGGACACGGAAACGGCGATACTCAAACGCAAAGCGTACTTCATCTTAGACGAGTTCGGCAACCTTCCTAAGCTCGAAAACATAGAGGGTATGGTTACGGTAGGTCGTTCACGTGGCATAAGATACCTGTTCGTATTGCAGAGCTTTTCACAGCTCAATGCAAAGTACGGAAAAGATATAGCCGACATTGTAAAAACAAACTGTAACGTGAAAATCTTTATCGGCTCGGACGATCCCGAAACGCGAAGAGAGTTCTCGGAGCTGTGCGGACAGAAGAAGATTAAGAACTTCTCGGTAAACACGAGTGCCGAAGTCAATGCGAGCAGTAACACCGGCGCGAGTAATCAGCCGCTAATAACGGTTGGTATGCTTGAAAGGTTGAACGGCGACGAGAAAGGCGACGCGATAGTATCTGTCAGAGGATACGAGCCGATTTGGTCAAGGTTTACACCGTCGTATGAGCTTGCGGACGTTTACTTCGCGGCAGGTAAGGCGGACATAGGAAAGCGCGAAGCAAGGCTGTTTGAAAAGCGTAATTACGTCTTTGATATTCTCGGCGGCAGTTATACGCGCGAGGAAGACAAGGCGTTAGACGCTTTGGAACGCAGGGAGCAAGAACAAGCTGCCGAAGAAAAGAAGCAAGCGGTAAGTGTTGCCGAATTGGACAAGCTATGGCAAGCCAAAGTCAAGGAAGTTCACGACAAGGTATTCCGCGCGGCAGAAGCACTTTTGGAAGAAGATGCCGCAGCATTGATTCGGGCGAAGCTCGAAGATAAGGTTACGCTTATGAAAATGTTTATAGGCAACTATGACATAAGCGTACAGCAGAAGTTAAAGGCGCTCATCAAATACTTGGACGAAGAGCTGCCTAAACTTTTGGAATTGCAAAACCAAGCAAAAAACAAATAAAAAGGAGAGTTTATGAACAAGACAATTAAATCAACGGCTGTAACGCTTGCGGCAAGTGCGGCGTTATTTTTTACCGGAATTTTCTGCGCCGGGTTTACGACGGCAAGCGCGGCGAGCGCGGACGAGGTATGTAACCACACATACGAGCAAACGGAAATCGCGGCAACGTGTACCGATCAGGGCTACACGAAATACACCTGTACGGACTGCGGCGACGAGAGGAAAGACAATTACACGGATGCAAAGGGACATAACTACACCGAAACGGCGGTAGCCGCGACTTGTACGACGGCGGGCTATACGCTCTATGTTTGTGCGGACTGCGGTAATACATACACCGAACAGACCGAGAGCGCGAAGGGGCATACCTACGAAATCATAGTTGTGCCTAACACATGCACGCATAAAGGGTACACGACGCATTTTTGCACGACGTGCGGCTATGAGTACACAGACAACTACATGGACGAGATAAATCACAGCTACGAAGATAAAGAGGTCGCGGCAACGTGCACCGAAAGGGGCTATACGGAACATACGTGTACCGTTTGCGGCGACGTGTACTTCGATAACTACACCGATGCGCTCGGTCATTCTTACGAAGCAGTAGTCACCGAGCCGACGTGCTTGGAGGGCGGTTTTACGACCTACACTTGCTCGACCTGCGAAGACAGCTATGTCGCGGATTACACCGAGCCGAACGGTCATGACTACACGGAAACGGTAAACGCGGCAACGTGCATAACCTACGGCTATACCGATCACGTTTGCTACGGCTGCGGCGATAGATTCGTAACGGACTACGTTGCGCCCACGGGGCATAAGTATTTGGACGTGCTTGTTCCGGCAACACCCGACAGTCTCGGCTATACGCGTCATATCTGTATCGACTGCAATTACAGCTATCTTTCGGATTTTGTAACGAGCGGCGATTTAGGGTATATTCCCGAACCCGAAAAGCCCGACATCCCCGAAATCCATAAGCACGCCCATGAGATTCAAACGATGGACGATCGCGAGAATATGAGCGTTATCGTAATGCGCGTGTGCGCTTGCGGCGACGTAAAGAACGGATACTACAACGTATCCTTCACGAACGACGAGGGTGAAGTAGCTGAGTTCAAGGAAACGAGCAACAAGATTGACTATTCGGAAATGTTCGGACAAGTCATTATCTCTATTTCCGACGAGAACGGCGAACTGTTAAAGACGGTATCGGTAACGGCGCAAGAGAAACCCGTTGAGCCGACCGAGCCTGTAACTCCCGTAGAGCCTACTGAGCCGACGGATCCCGATCAACCGGATAAACCGACCGAGCCGACAACACCCGTTGAGCCGGATCAACCCGACGAACCTAATACGGACGTGCCTGAGACTCCCGACGAGCCTAACGCAGATGTAACGGAAACGAAGAAAGGCGGTAACGGTGTAGCAATCGCATTGTTCGTAATTCTTATCGTGCTTGCGCTCGGCGGTGTCGGCGGGTTTATAGCGTACAAGAAAATCAAGGCGAAAAAACAGAAATAATAGGAGGAATACTTTATAGATGTTAAATATAGGTTTATTGGCAGCAGAGAACGAGGGACTAAACGGCAGTCTCGCCGAAATCGTAAGTAAGCTCAAGGGCTTGATGGATTCGTTTTGGCTGTATATCGTCATAGCTCTTGCGGCGGTTGTCGTTATATGGGGAGCTTACATAGGTATTAAGATCGCAATAGCGCACCGTAACGAAGAAAAGATAAATGCACGCGACATGGTGAAAAACCTTATCATCGGTATCGTCATTATCTTCGTCGTAGCGATGGGTGCACCGCTTCTCATTAACGGCTTGTCCGCTTGGGTGGGAGCGTAAGAGAATAAATAAAACCGAACAGGGCGGCAGGGTAACTTGCCGCCTTGCTTTATTCGGTAAGGAGGATGAATGCTTATATTTTTTCAAGAGCTTTGTCTGCAACTTTTCTTATGGCTGTTGAAGCTCATCGACGGTCTTATGGATATTTTCTCCGCAATAGCGGGGGTAACGAATGTTCATATAAACGGACAGTCGGTAAATATCATAGAGTTCCTTGCAGGTAACAGTACGGTCGGCACAATATTCTGGTGCATTTTCATTCTTGCGGTCGGCTTGACGTGTATATTCACGATAGTCGGACTCGTCAAGAACATGATAGCGAACAACCGAAACATATCGAGTATCGTCGGCAAATTTTTCTTGGCGTTGCTCGGTACTATGGCTATGCTTGCAGTGGTGTTCTTAGGAATACTTATCGCCAATTCGCTGTTACAGCTATTAGCTCGAATATTCCAGCTCGACAACTCGAAAAAGCTCTCAAACGTAATATTCAATGCCTGTGTGGGGAATTGGATCAACGGTTGGAACATTAACAAAATAAACGTTACTTCGTTGTCCGTCGGCGCTATATTCGGCGGTTACAATTCCGCGCTGTTCGGTGTGTGGCCGACGAGCTGGAAGTGCAATGGTATGGTCAACCCCAATACCTTTATGTATCTTCCGGCGCTCATTTCGGGTATAGCTCTTTGTATTGCGCTTGTCATCGCCATACTCAATCTTGCCAAAAGGGTGTACGAAATCATTTACCTGTATTTCTGTATGCCGGTTGCAATGTCTACGCTTCCGCTTGATGACGGGGCGCGGTTCAAGAATTGGCGTGAGCAGTTCGTTACGAAAATCATTCTTGCATACGGCGCGGTATTGGCTGTAAACGTGTTCATATTGCTTTTGCCGCTTGTACAGCAAATGAGTATTCCGGGCTTGGGCAGCTTCGGCAATTCCGTGTTCACGATATTTATGATAGTAGGCGGAGCGATGATTATACCCGCGGGGCAAACAATGTTCGCAAGGCTGTTCGGAACCGCGGACGATATGCACGCCGGCGGTGGTTGGCTCAGAAGCGCATTCTACGGTGGAAGAGTAATCGGCGGCACGGCAGTCGGTTTCGCCGTCAAAGGTGCAAGGGGACTTTACCGTGTTGTTCGGCGCGGCGTTAGTAAGAATAGCGGCGACGGCGGCAATCCCGGCGACAGCTCGGACAGCGGAGATTCGTCGGATAGCGGCGACGATGAGAAATTTTCAGATGACGGAAGCGCAGATATTAGCGTGACGGAAGGAGATAGTGAATGAGGATTATTCCTAAAAAAATCAAGGTAAAAAATACCGTATGGAAATGTTACTCGATGGCTGACATTATAGTCGCGCTTATCGTGTTCGGTATTATCTTCATTTCCATAACAATGGGGCAATGGGTTATAGCAGCCATACTCGGTCTTTTGGGTATTGGGATGTTTATACCTACGCCCGACGGAATTTTCTATACCTGTGTCTACGAGAATATACGATTTCTATTCTCGAAAAAGAAATACACGGTCGGTGCGAAGAATGCAAAAGAAAGTATAGACGCGATCGTGGACTTAAAAGAAATTAAGGATAGCGGACTGATCGCTTACAAGGGCGGTATGTTCGGCCGAGTTATAAAGGTCGGTCAAAAGAACTTCGGTATCGAGGATGTTGTTCAGCAGAACATCGACATCAATTACTTTGCGAACGCGCTCAAGCTGTTAGACCAAAACCAAAGCGCGGATATTGTCAAGATAGACCGTCCCGTAAACTTGGACGTGTTTTCGAGCGACTTATTTGCGCGGTTGTCGGCGGTAAAGGACAGCGACGAAGAGAACTGTATCAAAGAGATAAAGGAAAGCATACTGACAGAGCGCATAGACCGCATTGACCGTTTGAACAATATCCGCAAACAGTATTTGTCGGACTACTACATAATCGTTTACGGTCGTAACGAGCTTGATTTGGAAAGCATGGCAGTCAACGTGGCAAGCGAAATCGCTAAATGCGGACTCGGTACGCAGCTTCTTGGATTGCGCGACACGGCAGTATTTTTGAAGTACAGCTTTTCGCGTAACTTCGACGAGCGAGAAATCAAGGACTTGAAAGACGAGGAGCTTCTCGATTGGGTAAAACCGAAAGAGATAGTATTCCACGCGAACAGATATAAGGTAGACGGAACGGAAGCGGCGGTGCTCGCCGTATCCGATTATCCCTTGCGAGTCAGGAACGCTTGGGGCGCGGAGCTTTTCAACATACCAAATACCAAAGTCGTAATGCACGTTAAGCCCGTAGATAAGTTCAAGGCTATTCGGCGTATCGACAAGGTTATAGGCGAAATGGAAACTAAGCGAATCATCTCGGACAAGGCGAGCGAAGCGAACAGTGCGGAAACGCACAGAGCGACAATGGATACGCTGTTGGACGCTCTTCAAACCGAGAACGAGAGCTTGTTCGACGTAACGCTCACGGTAACTGCTTACAACTACACAAAGAACGACAACTACAAGAAAGCGGCGCGGCGTTCGATGCTCACGGGAAACTTCCGTCCGTCTACGCTTTACGGTTTACAAATCGAGGGCTTCAAGTCAGCGGCGGTGTCGCCCATATCGACGCTTAAAAGCCAAGAGCGCGGAATAAACAGTTCGTCGCTCGCCGCGGCATTTCCGTTCGTTCGTACTTTCGTTATGGACGAGGGCGGCATACTGCTCGGCGAGAATAACAAGACCGGCTTTCCGTTTATCTTCAATATGTGGAAGCGCGGAAACTTGTATCAGAACAGTAACGCCATGATTATCGGCAAGTCGGGGAGCGGCAAGTCTTTCTTCCTAAAAAACCTTGTGCTTAACGAATGGGCAAACGGAACGCGAGTAATAATGCTCGATCCCGAAGCCGAGTATCTTGCGCTTACGCGCAACCTTTACGGCAATGTTATCAACGTCGGTAATGCGAGAGAAGGGCGTATTAACCCTTTTCATATATATAAGATTCTTACAGAGGACGGCACACCCGCCGACAGCAAGGTTACGTTCAATACCCATTTGAAAATGTTGGAGAGCTTTTTCAAGATAGTTCTTGCAGACGCGCCGCTCGACGTCATTGAACTTATAAACAACTTGACCGTTGAAACATATGAGCGTATGGGCATTACGGAAAACACGGATTGCTCGGCGTTCCCCGCAGACTACTTCCCGTTATTCTCGGACTTGCTCGAAACATTACAGAGTAAGGACAGAAAGAAAATGGACGCGCTCACTCAGCGAGATATGCGGACGGCCGAGCTGTATTTGCAGAAGTTCGTAAACGGACGTTATTCCGACATTTGGAACGCGCCTTCGACTTTGCAAGTAAATGCCAATCTTATCGACTTCGATTTCCAAAGCCTGTTCGCCAATAAGAACAACGTAGTGGCAAACGCGCAAATGCTTTTGGTGTTCAGGTTTATAGAGCAGGAGGTTATAAACGCGAGAGAACGTAACAAGAACGGAGCGAACCTACGAACGCTTATAATAGCGGACGAGGCGCATTTGTACATCGATCCGAAGTTCCCGATAGCACTCGATTTCTTCTATTCGATGTCGAAGCGTATCCGTAAATACAACGGCAGCTTTATTCCGGCTACGCAGAACATAGCTGATTGGAATGCCAACGAGGAGTTGCGCGGCAAGACGAGCGCGATAATTAAGAACAGTCAGTACACGTTCATCTTTAAGCTGTCCGCGCCCGACATGAAAGACGTCTTGGACATATACAGAGCGGGCGACAGCTTTAATGATGAGGAACAGCGCATGATAATCTCGGCGGTGACGGGACAAGCGTTCTTTGTCGGCTCGACAGAGCTTCGCGCTTGCGTTCGCATACAAGCGGGCAAGTGTGCAAGAGAATTATTCACCGAAGAAATTAAAGAGGAGGGTGAGATTTGAAAGTCAGAACAAAAAGTTTTTTGACAGCCGCAGTGTTCATAGTGCTTATTGCACTTGTAACGCTGCTTGTGGTTTTCACGGATAAGCCGATGTCAGCGAGTGCGGCGACCACGCCGAAGTATTCCGTAGCGTTTGACTATACATATTCATATTCCGAAGGTTCGGCAGGCGGAATAACTAATACGGGCTATTCGGGTAACAGTGTTTACAGTACGTCGTTTACGAGCGGTTTAAGAAGTACCACCACGATTTCGGGCGTGTTCTTGTACGGCAGTGGCACGTCGGGTACGGCTACAATGGAAAGCGGCGGATATATAAAGTCCGATTCCGTTACGGTAGAAGTTAGTTGCGGTACGAAAATAACTGTAACAATATATAATGCAGACGGTAAGAGCTTGGGTTCGGGTAAGAATTCGGCAAGCGCTTCGGGCTTATCCGACGGAACATACTCTGTATCTTTGTCGTATAGCAACACGTGGACGATAAATTCTCGTGCGGGTGCGAACTGTGCATTCAGAGGTTCTTTTACCTTTAATATAGATGGTCAAGCGCCGTCTATAAGCGGAGCAAGCACTTCGACTACGGGAAAATTCGTGAACAGTGCTTTTACTGTGGCGGCATCGGATAGTGTTAGCGGTTTGAAAGCGTTGTACATGAAAGCGCCGAACAACAGTACGTTTTATTCGGTGGGTACGTCTACGACCATAAATAGAGGAAGTACAAACGGGCGTTATACGTTCTATGCAGAGGACAATGCCGGAAATACTACGGCGTATTACTATGTCAACTTTGACGATACGCCGCCGACATTGACTTGCGTAGGTGCAAGCTTCGGCTCGAATACGAATAAAGGCTTTACCGTTAAAGCGGAAGATAATTCGGGAAGCGTTACGCTGTATAGGAAAGTAAATGACGGTAATTGGGGCGCAATCGGAAACTCATGCACAATATCCGATACGTCAGAGGATGCGACCTATTATTTTTACGCGATAGACGGGAACTACGGTAACAAGTCGAGCGAAGTATGGGTACAGCTCGGCGCGGAGCTTAGCGGCGAGTTTGTTAAGTCCGATACCGATAATACCGTTTACTTCACTTGGGATCGACCGTCGTGGACGGCTACGCTTGACGGCGTTGAATACACAAAAGGTACGTGGATCCGTGATGAAGGTGAACACACGATAAAGCTGTCATCGAAAACAAAGAGTGCAGTTTTTCCTTATTTCATCGATCATTATTATTTGGAGTCGGTAGAAAGCCCGAGCTGTACGCACGAGGGGTATTTGCAGTATGAGTGTGTTCAATGCGGATACAGCTATACCAATTACTCGATAGAGGAAACAGGACATTACTACGTTGCTTCAACAACCGTAGCAACCTGTACGAGCGGCGGTTATACAATATATACCTGTACACGCTGCGGCGACAGTTATACGGATAATTATACAAATCCGCTCGGTCATAACTATGAAGCGACGTATTATCCGGCGACATGCACAGAGTACGGCAAGACCGTTTTTAC